>JBDUDZ010000184.1:0-4782 GCA_040002635.1 Rhodoglobus sp. | reverse complement strand
CTGGTTCGATCCCAGTACCGCCCACCATGCAACGAGGAAAGACCCGGGATGAACCCCGGGTCTTTCCTCGTTTTACAAGCATGCGATACGGGGATGGAGCCGGCGACCTGGCGATCATCGGGCGAACGCTGACGCGTCCGCCTCTCAGATGATCGCCCTGGTTCGATCCCAGTACCGCCCACCAAAAGTAGACCTACGACACAGGCTTGGGTCTTCTTGGGTTAACGGCAAGCGCGTCACGCCCGTGCACTATCGTTCGGACATGTCCTGGGGTCGTAGCTACTTCGCCGTCCAGGCGGTTGCTGGCGCAGCCTGGTGGATCGCGGTGGCCCTGTCGCCTTTCGTGCGGCAGGCGACCCTTGGCGACCTCAATCCGCTGCTGCTGGCCGCGTTCGACATCCCGCTCTTCGTCGTCGCGTCTGCGCTTGCCGCGCTCGGCGTGCGCATTGCGGCCTGGGTCAGCACGGGCTGGACGGTGCTCGTGGCGGCCGGAATGGCGCTGTACGCCACGATCACCACGGGGGCCGGGTGGGGAGCGCTGACAATGTTCGCGGCGGCTGGCGCATCAGTGATTGCCCTGTCGCTGTTAATTCTGGGACGCGTCCCTACAACATGGATAGTCTCGGGGCCTTTCGCATTTCGTCTTGCCAGGCCCGGCCGCTCTCGCGCGGCGCATGTCGCTGCGACATTCGGCCAAATCGTGCTGTTCTGGGGCTTCTTCCTCGTAGTCCTGCCCCTAGTCATCGCCTTCATTGAGCAACGCTGGCGTGTCACGATCGCGATGCCGCCGGGCGTGCGGGTGGCCGGATTGGTGGTGCTCGCGCTGGCGAGCGCCGTGGGCATCTGGGCGGGGATCTCAATGTCGATGCTGGGAAACGGAACGCCCCTTCCCGCCGCGATGCCCCGCCGTCTTGTCATCGCAGGGCCGTACCGTTACGTCCGCAACCCGATGGCCCTCGCTGGCATCGTGCAGGGAGCGGCCGTGGGGTTCATCCTGTCGTCATGGCTCGTCGTCGTGTATGCGGTAGCGGGATCGCTGCTGTGGAACTTTGCGGTGCGACCCCACGAAGAAGCCGACCTCGAGCTGCGGTTCGGTGACGAGTTCGCGCGCTACCGCGGCGCCGTGCGCTGCTGGGTGCCCCGCGTCCCCGCTGCCGCCGACGACCTTTTTTGACGGCTTTGAGCTGGCTACTGCACAGTAATAGTCGCCGTGGCGGTGCTTAGTTCATCAGACACCGCGTACGTGCCTGCCTCCGTGAACTTGTAGTACTCCTCGAGGCTCTTCGCGACGCTTACGCTGTCGAGGCCGTTGATGACGAGACCATGAACACTTCCGTCACCGCTTGTAAAAGTAACAACGTCGCCCACCGAAATGCTCAGCGTGGCGGGATCAATGGATGTCGCGCTTAGCGCCATCGACGGGCCACCGGCCGCTGGCGCATCCGTCAGGGTCGGCACTGCGTCGGTCACGGCTGGCGCTTCGGACGTGTCGTCGGCGGCCGCGCTTGATCCGGTGTCGCCGGAGGCCGACGTGTCATCCGCCGTGGTCGCTGTGCAACCGACCAGACCGAGTAGGAGGGCAAAAGCGGCACTGGCCGCGAGTAGTGATCGCTGTGACATGCTCCGACCTTAAGTTCGCGCGTGAGGCTGGTCTATGGGGGAAATGGCGGGCCGATGTGCGCCCCTAAACTTAATGGGTGAGTCAGACCGGATTTGAGCTGTTTACCGACCGAAACGTTGTCGCTATGCGCGTCAATGGCGAGTTGAAAGACCTCGCGGCAACGACAGGTGAGACTGACACTGTCGAGCCCGTCACTATCGACTCTGCCGATGGTTTGAACATCCTTCGTCACTCAGCGGCCCATGTCATGGCGCAGGCCGTGCAGACTATTAACCCGGCGGCAAAGCTCGGAATTGGTCCGCCCATCACCGACGGCTTCTACTACGACTTCGATGTCGCCGATCCGTTCCAGCCCGAAGATCTGAAAGCGATCGAGAAGGCCATGGATCGGATCATCCGCCAGGGCCAGCGTTTTCAGCGTCGTGTCGTCACGGAGGACGAAGCGCGTGCGGAGCTGGCGGATGAACCGTACAAGCTCGAACTGATCGGGCTCAAGGGTTCCGTGGCCGACAGCGAAGATGGCGAATCCGTCGAGGTTGGCGGTGCCGAGCTCACCATCTACGACAACGTCGACGGCAAGACCGGCGAGGTCTACTGGAAAGACCTGTGCCGCGGCCCGCACCTGCCCAACACCCGCATGATCGGCAACGGCTGGGCGATCACCCGTAACGCTGCTGCCTACTGGCGCGGCTCAGAGAAAAACAAGCAGCTGCAGCGCATTTACGGCACGGCCTGGCCGACCAAAGACGAGCTGCGGGAGTATCAGACCCGCCAGGAGGAAGCAGCCAAGCGCGACCACCGCAAGCTCGGCAGTGAACTCGACCTGTTCTCGTTCCCGGACGAAATCGGTTCCGGCCTCGCGGTATTCCACCCGAAGGGCGGAATCATCCGGGGCGAGATCGAGAATTACATGCGCGAGCGCCTCATCGCGCACGGCTACGAGCAGGTGTATTCCCCGCACATCACCAAGGGCACGCTCTTCGAAACCAGCGGACATTTGCAGTGGTACAAAGACGGCATGTTCCCCGCCATGCACCTCGACGAGGAGCACGACGCCGAAGGCAATATCACCCGGCAGGGCCAGGACTACTACCTCAAGCCCATGAACTGCCCGTTCCACAACCTGATCTTCGACGCTCGTGGTCGCAGCTACCGCGAGCTGCCCTTGCGTCTTGCCGAGTTCGGCACGGTATATCGCTACGAGAAGAGCGGCACGCTGCAGGGCCTTACCCGGGTGCGTGGCCTGACCCAGGATGACGCTCACATCTACGTGACCCCGGAGCAGGTAAAAGACGAGATCAAGAGCCAGCTCGAGTTCGTGTTCGAGACCCTGCGCGGATACGGTCTCGATAATTTCTACCTCGAGCTCTCCACGCGCGACTCCAACAAGTCTGTCGGCAGCGATGAGCAGTGGGATGAGGCAACCGAAACCCTGCGTCAGGTCGGCACAGAGTCGGGCCTTGTTCTCGTCGACGACCCGGGCGGAGCAGCGTTCTACGGCCCGAAAATCTCAGTTCAAGCAATGGATGCGATCGGCCGCACCTGGCAGCTCTCGACTGTGCAACTCGACTTCAACCAGCCGGAGCGCTTCAACCTGCAGTACACCGCGGCCGACGGCACGAAGCAGCAGCCGGTGATGATCCACCGGGCCCTGCTCGGATCGATCGAGCGGTTCTTCGCGATCCTGCTCGAGCACTACGCGGGGGCCTTCCCGGTCTGGTTGTCACCCGTGCAGGTTGTGGGGATCCCCGTGGCCGAAGCGCATGAGGAGTACCTGGGTGGCGTCATCCAGCAGCTCAGGGCGAAGGGCGTGCGAGCCGAACTCGATGCCTCGAGCGAGCGAATGCAGAAGAAGATCCGTACCCACACCACCCAGAAGGTGCCGTTCCAGTTGATCGCGGGCGAAGAGGACAGCGCCAACGGCTCGGTCAGCTTCCGATTCCGTGACGGGCACCAGGAGAACGGGATCCCGATCGCGGACGCGATCGAACGGATTACCCTGGCCATCGCCGAGCACGCGCAGGTGTGACGGTGAAGGACTACGACGGCTCCGATCTCGGCCCCGACGTCGAGCCTGCGACAAACTTCGCGGCCGTGCCGGATGCCTTCCAGCGGCTGTGGGTGCCCTACCGAATCGCCTACATCCAGTCCAACGCCGAACAGGCTCCCACCGCGGGGGACTGCCCGTTCTGCATTGCGCCGACGATGTCCGACGAACAGGCCCTGATCGTCGCGCGTGGCACGCACGCCTATGTGTTGTTGAACCTGTATCCGTACAACAGCGGCCACCTGCTGGTCTGCCCCTACCGCCATGTTGCGACGTATGACGAGGCCACCGACGAAGAAACCGCCGAGATCGCTAGCCTGACACAGGTTGCGATGCGGGTGCTGACAGCGACGGCGAAGTGCCACGGTTTCAACATCGGCATGAACCAGGGCCGCATCGCGGGGGCCGGTATCGCGGAGCATTTGCACCAGCATGTGGTGCCGCGGTGGGAGCTTGACGCGAACTTCTTCCCGATCATCGCCGGCACGAAAGCAGTGCCGCGCCTGCTCGGTGAGGTGCGCGAGGAAATCGCGAACGCCTGGCGCGCTGGAGCTTAGAGCAAGGCCATTTCTGGCCTTCGCTGCGACGCCAGGGCCGGTGGCCGTCTCGGGCACCGGAAGTTATACAACGTAGAATTTAGGAATCATGACTGACGAACTCGGAACCAGCCGCGTCAAGCGCGGACTTGCTGAAATGCTGAAGGGCGGCGTCATCATGGACGTCGTCAACGCCGAACAGGCGAAGATTGCAGAGGATGCCGGGGCAGTCGCCGTCATGGCCCTCGAGCGCGTGCCCGCCGACATCCGCTCGCAGGGCGGCGTAGCCCGCATGAGCGACCCCGACCTCATCGACGGCATTATCGCCGCGGTCTCCATCCCGGTCATGGCCAAGGCCCGCATCGGGCACTTCGTCGAGGCCCAGGTGCTCGAAGCCCTCAAGGTCGATTACATCGACGAGTCTGAGGTGCTGTCACCGGCCGACTACGTGAACCACATCGACAAGTGGAACTTCTCTGTGCCGTTCGTCTGCGGTGCGACGAACTTGGGTGAGGCGCTACGCCGCATCACCGAGGGCGCCGCGATGATCCGCTCGAAGGGCGAGGCCGGCACCGGCG
>JBDUDZ010000183.1:0-4826 GCA_040002635.1 Rhodoglobus sp. | reverse complement strand
AGCGCATCCACCGCTCGAACCTGATCGGCATGGGCGTCATCCCGCTGCAGTTCCCGGTGGGCCAGACGGCAGACAGCCTGGGTCTGGACGGGACAGAGGTCGTCTCGATCTCGGGCATCACCGTTCTCAACGACGGCGACACTCCCAAGACCGTGCACGTGACGGCCACTCCGAGCGACAACTCGCCCGCGGGGAAGGCCCCGATCGAGTTTGACGCGGTGGTGCGCATCGACACGCCCGGCGAGGCCGACTACTACCGCAACGGCGGCATCCTGCAGTACGTGCTGCGAAGCCTGGTGAACGCCTAGCCTCTGTAGCGTTCCCGGGCGGCCGTGTCCAGCCACCTGGGGTTAGTGCCACCGCGATTACACTCGAATTATGACGTTGCTCGAGGAGATCCACGGTCCGCGGGATCTCGACAAGCTCAGTGCTGAACAGCTCGTCGAACTGGCGGGGGAGGTTCGCGAGTTCCTCGTCCGCGAAGTGTCGAAGACGGGTGGGCACCTCGGTCCGAACCTCGGCGTCGTGGAACTCACTATTGCCATGCACCGGGTATTCGACTCCCCGCACGACGCGATAGTTTTTGACACCGGTCACCAGAGTTACGTGCACAAGCTGCTCACTGGCCGCCAGGACTTCAGCCAGCTTCGCGAGGAGGGCGGCCTCGCCGGCTATCCGCAGCGTTCGGAGTCTGAGCACGACATTGTTGAGAGTTCGCACGCCTCGAGTTCACTGTCCTGGGCTGATGGCATCTCTCGCGCTTTCACCATGACCGGGCACAGCGACCGCCATGTTGTCGCTGTCGTGGGCGATGGGGCGCTCACGGGCGGCATGACCTGGGAAGCGCTGAACAACATCAGCGACGACAACAGCCGCAACCTGGTGATCATCGTCAACGACAACGGCCGTTCCTACGCGCCCACGATCGGCGGCATGGCGCACTTCCTGAACGACGTGCGCACGCGTCGCTCGTACCGCAACCTCTATTCGACGAGCCGCCGGGTGTTCTACAGGTTCGGGGCTCCAGGGCGCGCGCTGTATCGCGGCATTCGTGGCGGCACCCATGGGTTCCTCTCCCGGCTGACGAACAACGAGGCGCTGTATTCCAACCTCGACATCAAGTACCTCGGCCCGATCCACGGCCATGACATCAAGGCGCTCACCGAGGCTCTCGAGCAGGCTAAGAACTACGGTGCTCCGGTAATCGTGCACGCGATCACTGAGAAGGGCCGCGGCTACCAGCCCGCCCTGCAGGATGTCGCAGACCAGTTCCACTCGGTCGCCCAGATCGACCCGGAGACGGGTGAGCCGGTCGAAGTCGCGAGTAGGCCATCCTGGACCTCGGTGTTCGCCGATGAGATGGTTCATCTCGCAGACGGCAATCCGCGCCTCGTCGGTATCACCGCGGCGATGTTGCGCCCTACCGGCCTCTACAAGTTTGCCGAGAAGTATCCCGAGCGAGTATTTGACGTCGGAATCGCAGAACAGCATGCTGTGACGTCGGCGGCTGGCCTCGCCTTCGGCGGACTCCACCCGGTTGTGGCGATGTACGCGACGTTCATGAACCGCGCCTTCGACCAGGTGCTCATGGATGTCGCGCTGCACCGGGCCGGCGTAACGTTCGTGCTCGACCGCGCCGGAGTGACAGGGCCCGATGGGCCCAGCCACCACGGCATGTGGGACATGGCGTTGCTGCAGGTAGTCCCCAACATCCGTATTGCTGCTCCTCGCGACGCCACCCGCTTGCGTGAAGAGCTTGGCGAAGCCGTGCAGGTCGACGACGGCCCCACGGTCGTTCGGTTCTCCAAAGGCGAGGTAGGCACCGAGTTCGAAGCGGAACGTCGCACCAGCGACGGCGTGGACGTTCTGCGCGAGGCGCCACACCGCGACGTGCTGATCGTCGCCGTCGGCCCGATGGTTGAGCTGGGCCTGCAGGTCGCTGAACGACTTGCCGCCCAGGGCATCGGCACCACAGTCATCGACCCGCGGTGGGTAGTTCCCGTGCCGCCAAGCGTGATCGAGCTGTCTGGGCAGCATCGGCTGGTCATCACAATCGAGGACGGTGTGCGCGTAGGCGGCATCGGTACTCGCATCCGTCAGGATCTGCGCGCCGCGAGCGTTGATACCGCCGTTACCGAGCTCGGGCTTCCCGACCAGTTTTTGGGGCACGGCAGCCGGAAACACATTCTCGAACAGGTCGGCCTCACTCCACAGGCGATAGCCCGTGACGTGATAGCCCAGGTGCTCGGCAGCAAGATCCCGGTGGCGCGCCCGTTGCCCGCCGAGAACGACGTCGCGTCGCGGATCCGCCGAGAGTAGTTTGCGGGTTTGACTAACAACGAAAAGGCAACACACGCATGAAGAAGATGACACTGGGAACAAACGGTCCCGAGATCGGCCGGATCGGCCTCGGCCTCATGGGGATGAGCGCTTTCTACGATGGCGCGGGAAGCGACGACGAGGGCTCGATTCGTACGATCCACCGCGCGCTCGAGTTGGGCGTTACCTTTCTGGATACCGCGGAAATCTACGGGCCGTATATCAACGAGGAGTTGCTCGCGAAGGCGATAGCTGGCAAGCGTGACCAGGCGGTGATTGCGACGAAGTTCGGCACGATCCTGCACAGGGGCGATGGCAGCCGGGGTATGGACGGCAGCGCAGAGAACCTGCGGCTCTCCGTCGAGGGTTCGCTACAACGGCTGGGCACCGACTACATCGACCTGTACTACCAACATCGGATGGATCCGAACACTCCGATCGAGGAGACCGTGGGCGCGCTGGCTGAACTGATTGCCGAGGGAAAGATTCGCGGCTACGGACTGTCGGAGGCAGCGCCCGCCACTATCCGACGGGCGCATGCCGTGCATCCCGTTACTGCTGTGCAGACCGAGTATTCGCTGTGGAGCCGGGATCCGGAAGCCGAGATCCTGCCGACTGTCCGTGAACTCGGCATCGGCTTCGTGCCCTATTCGCCGTTGGGCCGCGGTTTCCTCACCGGATCCATCCGCTCGGTCGACCAACTCAGCGAAGGCGACTTCCGGCGCAGCAATCCGCGTTTCGAGGCAGACAACCTGGAGGCGAACATCCGAATAGTCGAGCAGGTGGATGCCGTCGCCGCCGAACTCGGCGCGAAGCCCGGCCAGGTTGCGCTGGCCTGGCTACTTGCGCAGGGTGACGACATCGCGCCGATCCCCGGCACCAAGCGGATTTCGTACCTCGAAGAGAACGCGGCGGCTGATGCGCTGGTGCTGAGTGCTGCACAGCTGGAGACGCTCGACCGACTCCATGCACCTGCAGGAGACCGTTACGCAGACATGAGTCAGGTCAACCGCTAGCCAGCAGGGCATTGCCAGGCTCACGAGGAGCGTTGCTTGCCGCCTTTTGGCATGGCCATCGCACCGGCCACGGGACCGCACCGGGTTTGCGTGTCGATGCATGCGGCCACATTGCGGTCCATCACCGTCTGGTTCCACCCGCTCATGAAGTCGGCGTGGCCGGTCAGAATCGAGCCTTGTTGGGTGGGGCCGATCGAGAGGGTGAGGTTCGCAGCGCTCTGCGTTGGGTAGTTCACATGCATAACAACCTGTGGGATTTGCACCGGATGCGACGAGGGACACGCGTCGTCGGTGGCATACACCACGTTCTTCTGGGTGCTCCCGTCGAGGTTCTTCCCATCCCAACAGTTGGGGAATGTCGCTATGAGGCGAAGCTCGGTGTCTTTCGGGCAGTCTGCCGGAAGGCTGGTGAGCTTGGTCTGCTGTTTTGCTGAGCAGGTCCACCCGACCACGTGGGCATCCTGCGGAGACATCGCGCCCTCATTGCCCGCGATCAGAGTAATGCCGGCTGGCATTGTTTTGACGGCGGAGGCGCTCGTGCTCGGAGCCCGCCAGTAGATGAGTGTTGAACTGGGCTCTATTGCAGTTCCATTCTGGTACAGCACCGGGGTCCAATAGGCGGAGGAATCTGCCGAGGTGCTGCAGTTGCTCGCTCCGCCCAGAAGCGCGGCCGGGGTGATGGTGCTCGACGGGGCGAGGTTGCCGAAGAAGTCATGTTGCATTGATTGCCCTGTCATCCCGGGCATGAGAATTGGATCGTTCGGTTGGGTTGTGACAAGTTTGCAGGTATCGGTGAAGATCCCCGAATTCGTTCCTCCTGACGGGAAGCCGGTGGTGTTGACTGCCGCGGGCGTCGCAGAAGCAGCGGGATGCGGGGCATTCGCCGTTGAGCTCACAGCGACCGCCGCGAGACCGATGCCGACTCCCGCGATGAGCGCGACAATCGCGACGACCCCCACGACCAGCGCTACCCGCGTGGATGCCGCGCGCGGTGCATCGGGCACGGCCTGTGCGTGGGGGGCTGGCACGGGCGGGGCCTGTGCGGATCGGGCTGGCACCCCAGGGGTCGATCGCGGTCGTGCGGGGCGTTTTGGCTGGTCGCTGGTCATAGCTTCAGCACACCGCGCAATTGTGCGACGGGTGTCAGGCCGACGTACGAATCAGGTAAGGGCGCCCCGCCCTCGCGGCACGCTACTTCGCGACACCCACGATCTTTGGGTGGTGGAACGTATCACCGAAGGCACGTTCAGACGCTCCCGCCCGGTCGAGGTACGGCGTGACGCCACCCATCTGGAACGGGTAGCCCGCGCCGAGTATGAGGCACAGGTCGATGTCCTCCGCCGCCGCGACGACTTTGTCGTCGAGCATTCGGTGGATCTCGTCGGCCAGACCGTCTTCGATGCGCAACTGCAGCTCGACGGCGGTCATCGGGGTCGTGCCGCCCTTGACGATGTCGAGTGCTTTCTTGTCGATGCCCTTGATCTTGCCCTT
>JBDUDZ010000182.1:0-4834 GCA_040002635.1 Rhodoglobus sp. | reverse complement strand
GAAGGCCCTCGCCGATGCAGGGATACATTACCGCGGCCCATACTCAGGCGGACTCGCCGCCCTTCCGACTCACGACTATCACGCACTACTGCTCACTTCCGAGTCTGAAGGTCTGCCCCTCGTGCTCGTGCAGTCGATGCTGCTCGGCCTTCCGGTGATCGCGACCGCGGTAGGTGGCGTCACCGACATCGTGCAGGACAACGAGACCGGCCTTCTTGTCTCAAGTCCTGACGACGCAGAGGGGTTCGTTCGGGCAATCACGCAACTCATGGATTCCCTCGAAGACCGCCAGCGCATCATCCACGCCGCCTACGACTTCGCTGCGGCACAGCACGGCTGGGGTCACTTCACCGAGCTCGTGGAGACTCTCTACTAGACGAGCCGCGCCAGGTACTCGCCGTAGCCGCTCTTCGCGAGAGGTTTGGCGAGCTCGACCAGCGCCGCGTCGTCGATCCACCCCGCCCGCCAGGCGATCTCCTCTATGCAGCCGATCTTGAAACCCTGGCGGTCCTCGATCACGCGCACGTACTCCGACGCCTGCATCATCGACTCGAACGTGCCGGTGTCGAGCCAGGCTGTGCCGCGGTCGAGGATCTGCACCCTGAGCTTGCCTGCCTCGAGGTAGCGCTCGTTGACTGTAGAGATCTCGAGCTCGCCCCGGGCGCTGGGGGTGATGGTCTTGGCTATCTCGATCACCGAATTGTCGTAGAAGTAGAGACCGGGAACCGCGTAGTTGCTCTTCGGGTGCTCGGGCTTCTCTTCGATCGAGACCGCGTTGTGCGCGTCATCGAACTCGACGACGCCATAGGCGCTCGGGTTGGAGACGTGGTAGGCGAAGACGAGCCCCCCGTCCATCTGGTCGTTGCCTCGAAGAGATGCCCCGAGCCCGACCCCGTGGAAGATGTTGTCGCCGAGCACGAGCGCGACGCTCTCGTCGCCGATGAACTCCTCGCCGATGATGAAGGCCTGGGCAAGGCCATCAGGGGAGGGCTGAGTCGCGTATTCGAGCGTGATTCCCAACGAGCTGCCGTCGCCCAGGAGCGCCCGGAACTGGTCGTTGTACTCGGGCGTAGTGATGACGAGGATCTCCCGGATGCCCGCCATCATCAGCGTCGACAGGGGGTAGTAGATCATGGGCTTGTCGTAGATCGGCATGAGTTGCTTGGAGATTCCCCGAGTGATCGGCCACAGGCGGGTACCCGAGCCGCCAGCCAGGATGATGCCGCGCATCAGGCTGCCCGCATCGAGAGCGTGGCGTAGTAGGCACGGGCGTCATCCCACGTGGGAAGCAGGCCGGCGGCCGCCGCCTCTTCGAGGCTGGGCGCATCGACATCTTTCGCAGACAGAAGCAACTCGCCGACGTCGGGAAACTGCAGCCCGACCGCCGCATCGGTCGGATTGATGCCGAATTCCACTCCCGGGCGGTACGTTTCCGACACGAGGTAGCTCACAGTGGCGTCGTCAGTGAGCGCGACGAACGCATGGCCCAAACCCTCTGCCAGGTAGATCGCTCGGCGGTCAGTGGTGTCCAGAAGCACGGAATCCCACTGCCCAAACGTCGGAGACCCAACCCGGATGTCGATCACGAAATCGAGTACCGCTCCGTGCAGGGCGGTCACGTACTTGGCCTGGCTGGGGGGAAGCGTCGCGAAGTGGATGCCACGGACGACGCCCTTGCTCGATACCGAGGTGTTTGCCTGCCGCAGATCAAGCGGGTGCCCGATGACTTCCGCGAGGAGGTCGAATCGGTACCACTCGAGGAAAACGCCGCGATCATCCGCATGCTGCTGCGGAGTGATCTCATAGGCGTCAGGGATCGAAAGCTCTCTGATCTGCACCCGTGAAGCCTACCGGAGCGCCTACCGTGGCCCTCAGTGCTGTCCGCTTCCCATCGAGTCGAGGTAGGCCTGGATCGTCGTTTCGGCTTTCCCTGCCGCCATCAACTCGCCGCGGTTGAGCCACGCTGCCTGGTCGCACATCAGCTTGACTGTTTCCATCGAGTGGCTCACCAGGATCACGGTCTTCCCCGCGCGCTTAAAGTCTTCGAACTTCCTGAAACACTTCTCCTGGAACTCCGAGTCACCAACAGCGAGCACCTCATCCACGACCAGGATGTCGGGATCGACGTTGATCGCAATGGCGAAGCCCAACCGCACGTACATGCCAGACGAGTAATTCTTCACCGGCTGGTCGATGAACTGTTCGACACCGGAGAAGTCGACGATCTCGTCGTACTTGCGGGTGATCTCCTTCTTCGACATTCCGAGGATCGAGCCGTTCAGGAAAATGTTCTCTCGACCAGACAATTCGGAATGGAAGCCCGACCCTACTTCGAGCATCGCCGCGACTTTGCCGAAGTGCGAGATCGTGCCCTCGTTGGGGTAGTAGATGCTCGCGAGACACTTGAGCAGGGTCGACTTGCCGGATCCGTTGCTTCCGATGAGGCCAAAGGTAGAACCGGCGGGAACATCGAAAGACACGTCCCTGAGTGCCCAGAAATCCTCGTGCACCGACCGGCGACCGCGCATGACAGCCGACTTTATTGTCTGGTTTCGCTCGTGGTAAAGCCGGAAGCTCTTGCTGACGTGATCCACGCGCACCGCTACGTCGCTCACAGTGCCTCCGCCAGGTTGCGTTCGTTGCGTCGGAAGACAAGCACTCCCAGCGCTGCGGAGCCTACGGCCCAGGCGAGGCAGATCAGCATCTCCAGCCCGTCAGGCAGGCGGTTGTCATAGAGCACCTGACGGAAGACAGTGACGAAGTGGTCCATGGGGTTGAGCCGGTAGATGTCGATGAGAGCGAAGGGGGTGCCGGCCAGGCTGCCGACATCCTTCGACGCCTTCTCGACGAGCGACACGGGATAGATGATCGGGGTCAGGTACATGCCGATCTGCAGTGCGATGGAAAGGAACCATTGAGTGTCGCGGAAATAGACGTTTGCGACAGCGAGCATCAACGCGAATCCCGCGCTGAACACCGCAAGCAACAACATCACTACGAGCAGAAGGGGCAGCCACGGCAGCACGAAGGCACCGGCGATCGAGAGGGCAACGACCAGCACGAACATCTCGAAAAGCCAGTTGTAGGCGGCAGAGCCGACGACGGAGAGTGGCAGCACGATGCGGGTGAAGTAGACCTTTTGGATGAGTCCGGCGTTGGCGACCAGCGAGCCCGCGCCCGTTGTGACGACCGTAGAGAAGAATATCCACGGCAGGAGGCCGCACAGCAGCCAGAGCGCGAAGACGTCGAGACCACTGGGATCGCCGGCCGCTGGATGACTGCGGAAGATCAGCCCGAACACGAACGTGTAGATGAGCATCAGCGCGAGTGGATTCACGAGCGACCACAGCTGGCCGAAGATGGTGCGGCTGTACTTGCCCTTGACCTCGCGTGACACGAGGTTGCCTAGAAGCTCGCGAGCAGCGAACACTTCCTTCAAATAACGCATGCAACCTCAAACCGGGACAGGGCCGCTGGGCCGCGCATCAATCTAGCCTAGAACTATCATGAACCAATGACCACGCCGATGCCGAACACATCGGGCATGGCTCCTCTTGTCACGGTGCTGCTGGCCACCTGGAACGGTCGACTGTGGCTCCAGCAGCAGCTGGACAGCATCCTCACGCAGGCTGGCGTCGAGGTGCGGGTGATCGCTCTGGACGACGAATCCACTGATGGCACGCGGGAGTACCTCCTCGAGCTAGCACAGGCAGACGCTCGGCTCACCGTCTTGCCGTCAATGGGCAGGTCGGGCGGCTCCGCGGCAAACTTCTACCGCCTGCTTCGCCTCGCGACCCCGTCGATCGAGGGATACGTGGCCTTCAGCGACCAAGACGATATCTGGCACCCGGGCAAGCTAGAAAAACACCTCGGCATCCTGCAAGCGGGCAACCACGACGCGGTCTCGTCGAGCGTTACAGCCTTCACCCCAGAGGGGCGGAGGACACTCATCCGCAAGGACTTCCCGCAGCGTGAGTTCGACTACCTGACGGAGAGCCCGGGGCCGGGGTCGACTTTCGTGATCACCCCGCGTCTCGCCCGGCTCGTAGTCGAGGAGCTCACTGACGCGGCCTCCCCCGCTGCATCTGCCGAGTTCCACGATTCCCTCATCTACGCGATAGCGCGAGGCCGCGGCTGGTCGTGGCATATCGACGGCGAACCCTCACTCGACTACCGACAGCACGAGCAGAACGTCATGGGGTCGAACACCGGGCTCGGGTCGGCGCTCGCGCGCTTGCGACTCATCCGGGAGCACTGGCACCGCAACCAGGCGATCCTGCACGCTCGCGTGGCCATGCGCCTGGCGGAGGGTGAGCGGCGCGCGGCACTCGAGCGGATGCTCTCGCTGTTCGAGAGCCGCGGCATCCGGGCGCGCTTGGCACTCGCTCGACGGGCAGGCACGATGCGCCGGCGACCACGCGACCAATGGATAATTGGGTTCTTGATAGCAATAGGCGTGTGGTGAGGATCCAGTGAAAATACTCGTGACCGGCGGAGCCGGCTTCATCGGCTCAAACTTCGTGCGCCGCACAATCGAAGACGCGTACCCCGGCCTCGAAGGGGCAGAGGTGGTCGTACTCGATGCGCTCACCTATTCCGGCAACCTGCAGAACCTCGCGCCGATCGCCGACTCGCCGCGATACACGTTCGTGCACGGCGACATCCTCGATTCCGACTTGCTCGATCGCCTCTTCCCCGAGATCGACGCGATAGTGCATTTCGCCGCCGAATCGCACGTCGACCGCTCGGTGCGCGACTCGGGCATCTTCGTCGAGACAAACGTGCTCGGCACGCAGAGGCTGCTGGATGCCGCGCTGCGCAACAACGTCGCCCG
>JBDUDZ010000181.1:0-4844 GCA_040002635.1 Rhodoglobus sp. | reverse complement strand
GTCAGTGGAATCTGAACTTCACGAGCCCCGGCGACGGGCTGTTCGGTGCCCAGCAGTACGACGTTCATGGGGTTCTTTGTCATCCGGTGGCTCGCCATGAGATCGCGAGTTGTCTCGGAGTCGACGAGGTGGGCGTCCGCCCGGTTGAGCAAGGCGCGTTGCGGGGCCCACGACAGGTGATAGGCGCGCCACAGCAGCCGCAGGGCCGGGTTGAGGTCGCGTGGCGGCGTGCGGTGCGTGTAGTAGATCAGGTCGTGGACTGTCGTGACGAGCGCATAATCACGGAAGCCGGGGCCCATAGTCTGCATGGGGGTGAACACAACATCGGGGTGGTATTTGTTCACGGTGAGCGCCACAAACGGCTCGGCCGCCGACGTTGGGTCAGGGCCCATCACCCAGGGCAGGTCGGGCAGCATCTCGAGCTGGCGCTTGTCGCAGATCAGCATTGTGACGTCGGGATGCAGCTTCGCCAGCTCTTCGACGAGGCGCGCGCCGAAGCGGCTGATGCCGTCGTGGCGGCCGAGTCGCGTGTAGCGGCTATCGAAGATGATCTTCACGCCACGGCTCCGGCGCCCAGGAAGTCAACGATGAACTCCGCCGCCTCGCGCGGTTTTTCATAGTGCACGAGATGGCCCACTCCGGGGATGATCTCGAGCCGGGCATCCGGGAAGAGCGTCACAAGCTTCTGCTGGGCGGCGATCGTCGTGATCGGGTCGTTGTCGGCGCCAATGAGCAAGGTAGGAGTCGCGATCTTGCCGGCGAACATGCTGACGTCTGAGCCGATGGATGCCTCGAACCCCTGCACCACGGAATCCCGGTTGGCATAGCGGCTGAAGTAGGTGTGGTGCTGGTCATGCACGAAACGGCGGATCGCGGGATCCTTCGACTGGGCAAGGAACACGCTCATGCCCCTGACGATGAGCCAATTCGACAGGAGACGTGCCCCGAGCCGTTCGGGAAGTGCGCGTGCGACGCGGTAGAAACCCAGGGTCACCAAGCTGCCAAAGCGATTCGGTCCCTTCAGGGCCGGAGCGGCGATCGGGTTGACCAAAATAAGCTTCGGCGTCGCGAGCCCCCCGGCAACCGCGGAGGCAGCGACGATCGAGCCAAATGAGTGGCCGAGGATAACCGGGCTCTCTGCAAGGCGCAGCGCATCGACGAAGGCGACGAGCCACGCTGAATACCCCGCGATGTCGTGGCTCGCGGTGCCTAATGGGTCGGACTCGCCGAACCCCGGCAGGTCGGGGCTGATGATCCGCAGATCCCGCAGCTGCGCAATGACTGGTTCGAGGCCGTGGTGTTCTCCGCGGTAACCGTGCACTACGAGGATCGTGGTTGCGGCGTCATCCGCGCCATACACCCAATAGCGGGTATTGCCGCCCATCACTCGCACCGCACTGTCACGGGTGGGGATCCCCGAGAGCAGCGCCGTATACGGGGAGTCGACTGTCACTCGACAATTCTAGGCAGCCAGCGAACAACAAGCGTTTACAGTGCCGTCCTAGACTCAGATAGTGACCTTCACCGCCCCCATCACCCTGCCTGGCCTCACGCTCGACCAGCAGTGGTACCGCCGCGCCGTGTTCTACGAAGTCATGGTGCGGTCTTTTTACGACAGCAACGGCGACGGGTCAGGCGATATCGCAGGGTTGGTGTCGAAACTCGACTATCTGCAGTGGCTCGGCATTGACGCCCTGTGGATCCCCCCGTTCTTCAGTTCGCCGCTTCGCGACGGCGGCTATGACGTCTCCGACTTCACGACAGTGCTTCCCGAATTCGGCACGCTGGACGAATTCAAAGACCTCGTCACCAAGGCTCATGAGCGCAACATGCGCATCATCGTCGACTTCCCGCTCAACCACACTTCAGACCAGCACGACTGGTTCCAGCAATCGCGCAGTGACCCCGACGGGCCATACGGCGACTTCTATGTGTGGAGCGACACTGACGAGAAGTATCCGAACATTCGAGTCATTTTTGTCGATACCGAGGAGTCGAACTGGGCTTTCGACCCGGTGCGGCGTCAGTTCTACTTCCACAGGTTCTTCTCCCACCAGCCTGACCTGAACTTCGAGAACCCTGCAGTTCGGCAAGCGGTGCTCGACACTGTTCGGCATTGGATGGACCTCGGCGTGGATGGTGTGCGTCTCGACGCGATCCCCTACCTCTTCGAGTCGGAGGATGGCAACGGTGAGGGTGAGCCGGCCACCCATCAGTACATCAAGGAGATGCGCGCCATGGTCGACCGGGACTACCCCGGCCGCATCCTCATAGCCGAGGCAAACCAGTGGCCCCAGGAGGTAGTCGCCTTCTTCGGCACGGACGACGAGCCGGAGTGCCACATGGCATTCGACTTTCCGGTGATGCCGCGCATCTTCTACTCGCTGCGCTCGCAGCATGCCGGCGAGCTGGTGCGAGTGCTCGCCGAAACCACCGATGTGCCGCAGGGCGCGGCCTGGGGAGTGTTCCTTCGCAACCACGACGAGTTGACGCTGGAAATGGTGAGTGAGGAGTACCGCCAGGCGATGTACGGCTGGTATGCGTACGACCCACGCATGCGCTCCAATGTCGGCATCCGGCGGCGCCTCGCTCCTCTGCTCGACAACTCGCGGGCCGAGACCGAGCTCGCGCACGCGTTGTTGTTTTCCCTGCAGGGCAGCCCGTTCCTGTATTACGGCGACGAGATCGGCATGGGCGACAACATCTGGCTGCCCGACCGGGACTCGTCGCGCACCCCCATGCAGTGGACGCCCGACCGCAATGCTGGGTTCTCGTCGGCAGACCCGGGCAAGCTATACCTGCCGGTCGTGCAGTCACTCGTCTACAACTACAACCTTGTGAACGTGGAATCCCAGCTCGCGCAGTCACGGTCGTTGCTGCACTGGGTACGAAACGTCATCCATGTGCGGAAGGGGCATCCCACCTTCGGGCTTGGCTCGCTGCGGGTGCTCAAGACGAGCCACGAGTCGGTCCTTGCCTTCGTGCGGGAGTACGGCGGGGCCGATACTCAGTTCGGAGACTCGGCCGAAAACGTACTCTGCGTCTTCAGCTTCGCTCACAATCCGGTCTCGGTGCAGATCGAGGTTGACGGCTATGCGGGTTCGACATCTTTCGACCTGTTCGGCGGCGGGGATTTCCCTGCGGTGGGTGACGACGGCACGCTCACTCTCACGCTAGGAACGCAGAGCTTTTACTGGCTTCATCTGGGCGATCACCGCTCCTGAGCGAGCCTGCGGCTAACTGTCGGTCAATCGACCTAACCTGACACTATGAACAATTGGGGCCAGCTGGGCGTCTTCGACCTGGAGACGACGGGCATCGATGTTGAGACAGCGCGCATCGTGTCGGCCTGCATCGCGGTACTCGCGGCCGACGGCACAGTCATCGCGCGCTGGGACTGGCTTGCCGACCCCGGCATCGAAATCCCGGATGGTGCTGCAGCAGTTCATGGCATCACCACCGAGCGCGCCCGGGCGGAGGGCCGGCCCGCCCACCTGGTTGTAGCCGAGATTACTCAGGCTCTCAGTGTGCTCTTCGGCCTGGGGATTCCGCTTGTCGTCTACAACGCCCCGTACGACCTCACACTGCTCGACCGCGAGTGCCGACGACACCAGCTTGCCCCGCTGACGATTCTCACCCCGGTGATCGATCCGCTGGTCATCGACAAGGCTGTTGACCGATACCGCAAGGGAAAGCGAACGCTCGAGGCGACTGCCGATCGCTATGGCGTCACTCTCGATGATGCTCACGATGCGGGCTCCGATGCGATCGCGGCAGGCCGCGTCGCCCAAGCGCTCGGTCTTGCCTACCCAGACGAGCTCGACATCTCGCTGCCCGACCTGCACGGTCGGCAGGAGGTCTGGTATGCCGAGCAGGCAATGAGTTTCCAGGCCTACATCCGAAGCGCGAAGGGCGACGAGGGCTACCTCGCAGAGACAGAGTGGCCTATCCGCCCCGCAGGGGCGCCGTCCACGCTCGTCGATACTCAGCCGATTCCCGCTCCCCAGCCCCGGGTTAGCCTTACCGTGCCGATCAGCGATGCCTACGGCGCCGATGCACTTGTGCCAGACGATTCACCAACTAATGAGATAGCCGTTTCGGTCATCGTGGAGCAGACAGTAGTCGAGCCCACCTTCTTCGAACAGCACTTCTCGCAACAACAGGTGCCGCGTCCCGGGCGTTCCACAGTTTTGCGGGTCGCCGCAGCTATAGTCACCGACGCCTCCGGTCGCACGCTGCTCGTTCGCAAGCGTGGCACGACAGCCTTCATGCAGGCCGGCGGCAAAATCGAGCGCGGCGAAAGTGCCTTAGACGCCCTCACCCGCGAACTTCGCGAAGAGGTCGGGCTCGTGCTCGACCTCGAACGCACTGAGTATCTCGGCAGCTTCCGAGCGGCGGCTGCCAATGAAGCGGATACCGTCGTCCGTGCCGAAGTTTTCGCCCTGTCGATAACTGACGAGCCGGTGCCGTCCGCCGAGATTGAAGAACTTCTTTGGTTGGAGAGCGGCGACGCCCCCGAAGGTGTTGAACTTGCGCCGTTGACCCGTGACACGATTTTGCCGCTGTGGGCAGGCCGCCGAGCGGCGCTGTTCTAGACCGGTTAACGCCACAACGGCGACCTGTTCGCTTCCGAAGAAGTGAACGATCGCCGTTGCAAGAAAGCAGTGACTACTTTGCGTCTTTGGCGTCGCCCTTGACGCCGAAGCCCGCGTAGCGCGAGTTGAACTTCTCGACGCGGCCTGCGGAGTCGAGGATGCGCTGCTTGCCCGTGTAGAACGGGTGCGAGGCAGACGAGATCTCGACGTCGATGACCGGGTAGGTCGTACCGTCGAGCTCGATGGTCT
>JBDUDZ010000180.1:0-4896 GCA_040002635.1 Rhodoglobus sp. | reverse complement strand
ACGACCAGCGGATGTAGCGCCACAGCAGGAAGTCGCAGGCGAGGTAGAGCACATACAGCCAGCCGTGCACGATGAGGATCGCCGTCGACAGGTCGACACCGACAATGAGTTCACGAGGCGTGAGCGCGAGGAAGCCGAACGGCCCGCCGAGCTCGATGTCTACGCCGAGGCCGTAGCGCAGCACCATCATGAGACACAGCAACAGCAGGAAGCTGCCGGTGATAATCGACGAGACCTTGTAAACCGAGACCACCCGACGGATCTTGGAAACGTCTTCTGGCCGAGGTCCGATGGGCATGGCCCTATTCTACGGGCGACGCATCGGTAGACCGACGGCCGGGACGGCCGTCGGCGCTGGCGTCGCGGGGACGGTCAGAAATGACCGTCCCTCCCAGCTCCAGCGCGGCCTCCCAGGCGTCCTTCACCAGGCGATACCAGAGGAAGAGTGCGAAGCCCGCGAAGATCGCCCATTCGACGGCATAGAAGATGTTCAGCAGGTTGAGCGAGACTTCGGTCGACGGCGCAGGAGAGTCGATACGGGCGAGGCCCTCGACCTTCTCGTGCGAAATCAGGTACCCGCCGTAGACCCCGTCGGGGGCCGTCGACCATTCATTGACGAGGGCGGGTACGGCCAGCACGCTGTGCACTCCGTGCTCGAAATCGGTCTCCTGGGGTGACTCGCTCGGCAGGTAACGGCCGGTAACTGCCGGGGTGGGCGGGTGCTGCTCGAGGGTCTTTATTGCGGATGCCGCGACATCCGCGTTCTTCGCCCAACCCATCGCCACTGCGAGGCTCGCGCCGTCTGGCAACACAGCATGCCCGACGACCCAGTAGCCGGGGGCCGCAAGGTTCACGCGACCGGAGAGCACCTCATAGTCGCCACTCACGAACTGCGCTGTGACGCTGACGAGTTGCCCGGTGGCCACAGAGAGCACCGGCGACTGTGCCTTGGCCACCGACTCCAGCGGCACGACCTTTTCGGTCTCCTGGTCTGGCGCGACAGCGCTCTCGAAGCTGCGCTCGATCTGCCACTGGCCGAGCGCGGCGAAGCCTGCGGCCACGGCGAGCGCGAGAATGAGCGCGCCGATCCAGCGCGGGCGCCGGGCAATCTTCCACAGTGTTGGTGTCAGTGTGGGTGCGACGGACGGTGTGCTCAATACTCCGGATCCCATCTGCGCTGGCCCACCTGGTCGGATTGCTGTGCCGCCTGATCGGCAATCGGATCGCGCGGCTCCGCCTCATCGGCGTCGATTTCGTCGAGGGTTGCCACCGGGTCGAACAACCCCTCGTCGCTGTCACTATTCGAGTCGGAGTCGCCGGCCAGCTCGCCGCGGGTGACGGCCTCAACAAGTGCGATGCCTTCGGCCCGCGAGCGGTCACGCTCGACCAACGGCACGGCATTCTTTTTTCCGCGCGTGCGAAACAGAACAGAACCGAGGCGCTCGGAGTTCACTGCCAGCACTGGCCCAACTATCGCCATGATGAGCACGTAGAGCCCGGCGAATGGCGTGAGCCGGGCATCCAGCCCCGCGCCCACCGCCAAGGTGGCAAGAATCAGGGCGAACTCACCGCGGTTCTGCAGCATTGCGCTCGCGTTGATTCCCTCGGCGGGAGTGAGCCTGTTCTGCCAGGCGATGAGTTGGCCGCCCAGGGTGTTCACGACAAGCGTCACCACCACCGCGACCGCAACCGGAACGAGCACACCGCCGAATGTCGACACGTCTAGGGCGAGGCCGAAGTTGAGGAAGAAGAATGCGGCAAAGACGTCGCGAAGCGGCAGCGCCAGCTGTTCGATCCTGCCCCGGAACCTCGTTGCCCCGAGCACGAGCCCGATGAGGAAGGCGCCGATGGCGTCAGAGACCCCGAAGAGCTCGCCGAGGCCACCGAATGCGACAGCGAGGCCGAAGAACAGGATCGTGAACAGTTCGTCGTCACGGGTCTGGACTAGCCGGGAGACGACCCTGCCGCCCCAACGCGCGAGCGCGAACATCACGATTAGGAAGGTAAACGCGATAGCCAGCTGCAGCGCGATTGCCCAAATATCGGTCTTTCCGCTAAGGATCACCGACACTACGGCCAGGTAGACCGCGATGAAGACGTCCTCCAAGACCATGATGCCGAGGATCGCCGGCGTCTCGGTGTTGGCGAGACGGCGCAGTTCGATCAGCAGCTTTGTGATGATCGCACTCGATGACGTTGCGGTCATACCGGCGATGATCAGGGCCTCACGCGTGCCCCAGCCGATCCACATCCCCAGCGCAAAGCCGACGACAATGTTGATCAGGATGCGCGTGCCGCCCGAGACCAGAAGCTTCCCGATGTTGCCATAAAACTCGTCTTGGTCGAACTCAAGGCCCAGGCTGAAAAGCAACAGTATGAGGCCGAAGACAGCGACAAGTTCGATATCGGTCGACTCGAAGTTCAGCGGGAAGAAGTGCGTGTGCGGGCTGGCGATGAGCCCCACGAGCATGTAAATCGGGATAGCGGGGAGACCGATGAGCTTGCCGAGCCTGCCAAGAACATAAGCAATGACGAAGAGGACGCCTAAGACAACGAGGTCTTCACCGACGTGCACGCTACCCGCCGGATGCTGTGTCGGCGGGGGCCTTGTGCATCTCGCCTGTGCGGTAGAACGTGAAGGCTTTCGCCACCTTCTCGGGAGTGCCCGCGACAACGAGGGTGTCGCCGGGGAAGACTGTGAAGTCGTCGGCAGGCGCGGGGTTGGCCTGCTCGCCACGAACTACTGCAACGACGGTCAGGCCGACGACGCCGCGGCTGGCGAGGTTGCCAAGTTTCTGGCCGGCAATGTGATCGTCGTAGTCCACTGAGAACCAGTCAATTGCCAGGCCCGGAATCTGGTCGAGGCTCGACAGCGACTCGGTGATGCGGGTTCCGCCAAGCAACTCCGCGAGTGTGTGAGCTTCGTCCTCATCAAGACGCAGGGAAACCTTGCTGGCGTCTGCGCCGCCTGCCGCATCCGAGAACGAAATGAGATCGCTGTGCCCCGAGCGGTGCGTGATGACACCAACCTTGCCGCCATCATCTGTCACAAAGGTGTGCAGCACGCCGACTCCGGGGAGCTTCACGCGCCTGACATCGACCATGTGTCCATTCTACCGCTGGCCGCAGGGGCACCCGCCCGACGCCGTTGTGCCGGAGGAGAACTGAGTGTGATGCTCGCCGAAATCAGCCCGCGTTGTACGGTGCGACCACGACCTCAACGCGCTGGAACTCCTTGAGGTCTGAGTAGCCGGTGGTTGCCATCGAGCGGCGAAGCGCGCCGATGAGGTTCACGCGCCCGTCAGCGACTGTCGACGGACCAAACAAGATCTGCTCGAGCGGGGCGAGCGTGCCAACCTCGACACGATTGCCGCGGGGCAGCTCAGCGTGGTGGGCTTCCGCACCCCAATGCCAGCCGCCGCCGGGAGCTTCCTCTGCACGGGCAAGGGCACTGCCGAGCATTACCGCGTCGGCTCCAACCGAGATTGCCTTGACGATGTCGCCGCTCGTGCCAAGACCGCCATCGGCGATGACGTGCACGTACCGACCGCCAGACTCGTCCATGTAGTCGCGTCGAGCGCCGGCCACGTCCGCCACCGCGGTGGCCATGGGTGCGTGGATGCCGAGGGTCGCCCTGGTCGTTGATGCCGCGCCGCCGCCGAAGCCAACGAGCACTCCCGCCGCTCCGGTGCGCATGAGGTGCAGGGCCGAGGTGTACGTCGCCGCACCGCCGACGATCACGGGAACATCGAGCTCATAGATGAACTTCTTGAGGTTGAGGGGCTCGACGGTCTTCGACACGTGCTCGGCGCTCACTGTCGTGCCGCGGATGACGAAAAGATCGACCCCCGCGTCGACCACTGTCTGGTAGAGATCCTGGGTGCGTTGCGGGCTCAGTGCGCCGGCGACAGGCACCCCGGCCGCGCGAATCTGCGCGAGGCGCGCAGTGACGAGCTCTGGCTTGACCGGCTCAGAGTAAATCTCCTGCATGCGCTGCGTCGCGACCTCGGGTGTGAGGCCACGAATCTCGGCGAGCAGCGGCTCAGGGTCGTCGTAGCGGGTCCAGAGACCTTCAAGATCGAGCACGCCCAGCCCGCCTAGTTTGCCGATGGCGATCGCGGTCGTGGGCGAGACGACCGAGTCCATGGGTGCGGCGAGCACCGGCATGCTGAACGTGTAGGCGTCGATCGTCCAGCTGACCGAAACGTCCTGCGGGTCGCGCGTTCGGCGCGACGGCACTATCGCAATGTCGTCGAACGCATAGACGCGGCGGGCGCGCTTGGCGCGGCCGATCTCGATATCACTCACGCGAAGAGCCTACCGGTGCGGCAGCAGGCGCATCCCAGCGCCGTTGTTCTAGCCCCGATAGTTCGGTGCCTCGACCACCATCTGAATGTCGTGCGGGTGCGACTCCTTGAGCCCAGCCGCCGTGATCCGCACGAACTTGCCCTTCATACGCAGCTCTTCGATGGTGCGGGCTCCCGTATAGAACATCGACTGCCGCAGCCCGCCGAGCAGCTGGTACACGACGGATGACACCGGGCCGCGGTAGGGAACCTGGCCCTCGATGCCTTCAGCTATGAGCTGTTCGTCGCTGGGGACATCCGCCTGGAAGTAACGGTCGCGGGAGTACGAGGTCTTCTTGCCGCGGGTCTGCAGCGCGCCGAGCGATCCCATGCCGCGATAGCTCTTGTACTGCTTGCCGCCCACGAAGATCAGGTCACCGGGGCTCTCGTCGGTGCCGGCGAGAAGCGAACCGAGCATCACGGTTTCAGCACCGGCGACGAGCGCCTTGGCGATGTCGCCGGAGTATTGCAAGCCACCGTCGGCGATGACGGGCACGTTCGCTTCGCGGGCCGCGAGGGATGCCTCGTACACGGCCGTCACCTGCGGCAC
>JBDUDZ010000179.1:0-4915 GCA_040002635.1 Rhodoglobus sp. | reverse complement strand
ATCGTCGTCGGGCCTTCGGGAGTCTTCGTCATCGACGCGAAGAAGTACAAAGGCCGCCCCAACCTGCGCATCGAGGGCGGCCTCTTCCGGCCACGCATCGAAACGCTCATGGTCGGGTCGCGTGACTGCACCACACTCGCGGATCGCGCACTCAAGCAGGTGGCCCAAGTCGCGTCCGCGCTCGCCGCGGCCGGCATCCACGACCTGCCCACCGCTGGCATGCTCTGCTTCGTCGAAGCGGACTGGCCGCTTCTCGGCGGCAACTTCACCACCCGCGGGGTCGAGGTGCTGTGGCCCGCCAAAGCCATGGAGCGGATGCAGAAACCGGGACCGCTCGACGACACCGGCATCGCAGCGGCGGCGCGCGCGCTCGCGGCGCACTTCCCGACGGCGTGACAGAACTCGATGCGGGCAAATCATTTGAGCCCGGCTGCACCTCGGTAGGTTGGACCAATGGGAATCTTCTCGCGGACGCCGAAGCCAGAACCGATCAACGAGTCGATCGACGAGATCATGGCCAGGGAGGCTGCTCGCTTCGCTGAGGTGCTGCCCGCCGGCGATGCCCCCGCGAGCGCCCTTGACTTCACGCGCAGCTCGCTGGATGTGGTCGACGACGTGCTCGGCGGTTTCTACGTGAAGGGTATTGCCCTGTCGCCAGAGCAGCACTTCGTTGCCTCCGCCTACGTGTTCGAGGTGGCGCGGCGCGAGTTCGGCGGTCGTTACCTCCGTGGCGCGGGCGCCAACCCGTTCGTTCTGGTGATCGGTGAGCCGGAGTTCGAGGTGGGGGTGATGGTCATGGCCAAGATTGTTGGCCGCACGGTCAATGGGCCTGAAGACAACATCCTGTTCTTCTACGACGGCATCGCGCCGTTGGTGGAGAAGAAGAAGTCGGCAACGCTGGTGTAGTTCGATTGCGTGCTTGTGGGACATCAATACAGGGCCGAGTTGGCGTGTACCGTATGAGCCGTCGGAACAATCCCTGACCCGAATTTTGGAGTGCTGTTGTCGGTTCGCTTCGTTGCAATCCTGGCCGTTGTTCCGTTGCTTCTCGCTGGATGTTCGGCGGCGCCAGCTGGTGGCGGTGCTGGAGGTTTCTCAGACTCGTATGGGGGAACTGGAGGGGCTTGGGCGTTCCCCGCTTCGTGCCCCGCCCCGGAGAGCGTTGCTTCGCTCGCGGGTACGGACGCTCTTACGCCTTCCGCTGGAGAGGAGTCAGGAACCCCCTCGAACGACGGTTGCCACTACAGCAACGTCGGAAGCGTCCAAGCGGTGGCTTTCTTCCAGGATGCAAAGTCATACGTTGGCGTGGCACCAACAGATCCAAACTCAACGTCGGTTGCCGTTCCGTCGCTGGGTAAGGGCGCTCAACTTGTCTCTGGCGGCGGCCTGCACGGATGTAGTGCACTGGTTCCTGATGCTGACACGAGCCAGTTTGCAACTATTGTCGTGACGATTATCGATAAGTCACGGCCGGTGAAGGACAGTTGCGACTCCGCCGTCGCGCTGCTGCGAGGGTTACTCAAACAGTCGTAACGAGGTCACTCGCCAGCGTCACGAATCACGAGGCGCTCGCGCAGATGAGGCCGCTTCTGTCTGCGTAATACTTCTTCGCGGTCATCTTGCTTGCGCAGGTACGTTGGCCAGCTGATCCGTTATCGTCTCCTCATGCGCAGTAGCTCAGATGGCGGCCCAATAGCGCCTGAAGGCGAGCGCGTGCTCATCCTCTCCGCGGGTGTCGGTTCGGGCCACAACAGCGCCGCCGCTGCGCTTCAGCAAGCCTGTGCCGAGCGCCCCGACGTTGACGAAGTGCAGGTTCTCGACGTGCTCGAAGTGAGCAGCGTGCTCTACCGCGACCTGCTGGGCAAGGGCTATTTCGTGCTGGTGGAGGGCGTGCCCTGGCTGGTGGAGTGGGGTTACGACATCAGCGACCGTCCGTTCCGGCGCCGCGGGCCGATCGACCCATGGACCCAGGCGAACGCTCTTCCCACGGTCAACGCCATCAAGCGATTCCGGCCGACAGTGATCGTGTGCACGCACTTCCTCCCGGCCGCCTTGGTCGCGTCGCTGCTGCTGCGCGGTGTCATCGACGCCAAGACCGCGGTCGTGACCACGGACTACGACTTCCAGGGGTTGTGGCTCACCAGCGCGTTCCACCAGTTCTTCGTCGCGCGGGAGGAGGGGCGGGTGCAGCTGATGGCGATGGGCCTGCCTGCCGACCGGGTGACGGCCACGGGCATCCCGATCTCGACGCCGTCGCTGCCCCCGCAGCCTGTGCCCGCACGTGACGCCGCGGCGCCGCCGGCACTGCTCATCTCGGCAGGGGCGGCCGGCGGCGACTATGCGCTCGCGGTGGTGCGCCAGACGATGCACATCCGCTCTCCGTTTACAGCGACCATCGTGTGTGGACGAAACGAGGTTTTGCGCGGCCGCGTCGAGCAGCTCGTCGCGGGGGCCGGCGATCGCTACCGGGTGCTCGGCTACACCGCCGAGATGCCGCAACTGCTGCGCGACGCCGACCTGTTCGTCGGCAAGCCGGGCGGGCTATCGGCGTCGGAGTGCATGGCGGCGGGGCTGCCTATGGTGCTGGTGAATCCGATTCCCGGCCAAGAGGTGCGCAACGGCGACTACCTGATGGAGCAGGGGGCGGCGGTGCGCTGCAACACCCCCGCGACCATCGGCTGGAAGATCGACCAGGTGCTGGGCGAGCCGGGTCGCCTGCAGAAGATGCAGGCCGCCGCGCTGCGAATAGGGCGCCCGGATGCCGCGGCCGTCGTCGTGGGCGGGCTGCTTGACGGCCCGTCCCGTCCTCTCGTGGTCACGCGCGGCGCCCAGAAGACCATCCTCGCCGCCGCCGAAAAACGCCTGATCGCGAGTGACCTGACGGGGCCGTCGTCACTCGCCCGTCTGGTCGATCGCGCGACCGGCAGCACCGTGGCAGTGCTGCGAGCCCAGGAGGTCGCCGATCTCGCGAAGCGCTACGGCGAGGCGGAGGGTGAACTCGTGTTGCGGCAGGAGGAGCCGCGCATGTCGTTCCGCTGGGAGGCGCGGCGCCTGCTTCGCAGTGTTCTGCGGGATGACGAGTTTTTGCCGGTGCGCGTTGACGGGCTCGCCGCGCCCGCCGTTCAGACCGCCTGAGCGTCGCTCGCCGTCGGTCGCAGCGCGCGAGCGCCCGACCAGTCGTCGGGGCTGTGCTGGGCGGCGAGGATCGCCCAGTCGCCGGAGCGAGGCGACCAGTCTCGGGTGACCGGATCGCGCTGCAGGGTCGGGCCGGAATCCAGCGTGACAGCCACCACGGCTTCCTCGCCCGGCTGCAGCCGCACCTTCTGGAAGCCGAGCAGCTGCGCCACCGGCCGCGGCAGTGACCTGTCGGCCGCGTAGACCTGCACCACGGTAGAGCCGACGCGGTGACCCGTGTTGGTGACGGCGACGGTGGCGCTGCCGCCGGTTTCGTCGAAACTGTGGTCGAGCATCCGGTGCTCTATCGTCGTGTAGCCCAGCCCGAAGCCGAACGGGAACGCGGGCCGGTTGCCGTCGGCGTCGAGCCGGCGTTGGCCCCACCGCTCGTCGTAGACCACGGCTTTCGCCGCGCTGTCGAAGGGCGGCAAGTGTGCCAGATCGGTGGGGATGACGAACGGCAGTCGCCCGCCCGGCTCGGCATCGCCGGTCAGCACGCTCGCCAACGCCCGGCCGCCTTCCATGCCGCCGTACCAGGCGAGCAGCAGCGCAGGCACCTCGTCGCGCCAGCTTTCGGTGAGGATGGCGCTGCCCCCAACCAGCACGACCACGGTGCGCGGGTTGGCGGCGGCGACGGCGCGGATGAGCTCCACGTCTGCCGGTCGCAGTTCGAGGGAGCTGCGGTCACCGCCGCGCACGAACCGGGATGCCAGGTGGGCAAAGCCGATGATCGGCGCACGCAGCGGACCGGCATCGAACGCGTGGCCGAGCACCCCGACGTTAACGCCGCCGGTGACGACTGACTCGCCCTCGTCATGCTGGTCGAGCCCGACGACGACGATCGCGGTATCCGCCGCGGCTGCCGCAGCGGCCGCGGCGCGCGCGCTGCGCCCCGCGGCGGTGGTGATGCGCACGCCGGGCAGCGCCTCGCGCAGCCCCTGCAGAGGTGAGACGGTGGCGGGCGGTCGAACGCGCGACGAGCCATGATCGCCGAGGTTGGCCATAGTCGCGAGCCGTCCGATGACGGCCAGATGCTTCGTGCCGGGGCCTAACGGCAACAGCGGCGCCCCGCCCACCGGTTCATTTTTCAGTAGCACCATCGACTCAGCGGCGGCTTGGCGGGCGAGTTCCCGGTGGGCGGGGGAGGCGATGACGCCGGCGTCGGGCCGCTGCGGGTCGATGCTCGCATCGTGCAGGATGCTGGTGCGAAGAATCCGTCGCGCGGAGCGCAGCACGGTCGCGCGGTCCACCTTCCCCGACCGCAGCGCTGCCGGCAGTTCGCGGTGGCGCAGCAGTCGCAGCGGCATCTCCACGTCCATCCCCGCGGCGAGGCTGGCGACGGCGTCATGGGTGCCGAAGACCCAGTCGCTCGTGACGAAACCGGTGAATCCCCACTCCTGCCGCAGCACATCGGTGAGGAGGGCGTGGTTGACGTCCATGTACTCGCCGCGCACCTTGTTGTACGCCGTCATCAGGGAGTCGGCCCCGGCATCCACTACGGCTTTGAAATGGGGCAGGTACACCTCGTGCAGTGCGTGGTCGTCGACCTGCACATCGACTTCGAACCGCTCGTTCTCCATCGAGTTGAGCGCGAAGTGCTTCACGCAGGCCATCACGTGCACCCGCACGCCACGGGTCATGGCTACTCCCATTCGGGCGGTGAGAATCGGGTCTTCGCCGTAGCATTCCTGCGCCCGACCCCACGCCGGATGGCGAAGCAGGTTGATGCACACCGAGGCGG
>JBDUDZ010000178.1:0-4986 GCA_040002635.1 Rhodoglobus sp. | reverse complement strand
GCCGGGTGGATGATGAGGCTGCGCACGTCGCCGATGTTGGCGAGGTGGCTGAACAGCTCCACGTTCTCGACGAGGGCCTTACCCGCATCGACACCGCCCTTGAGCTCGAAGGACACGACGGCGCCGACGCCCTTGGGGGCGTACTTGTTCGCCGCGGCGTACCACGGGCTGGAGGGCAGTCCGGAGTAGTTGACCGACGCGACATCCTCGTGGTTCTCGAGCCACTCGGCGATCTCCTGGGCGTTCTGCACGTGGCGCTCGATGCGCAGGCTGAGCGTTTCGATGCCCTGAATGATGGCGAAGGAGCTATCGGGCGACAGCGCAGCACCGGTGTCGCGCAGGATTGTTACGCGCGCCCTGATGATGTACGCGATGGCATCACCAAGCACAGTGGTGAAGCTCGCGCCGTGGTAGCTCTCGTCAGGTTCGGTCAGCCCCGGGAACTTGTCGACGTTCTTCGACCAGGCGAACTTGCCACCGTCGACGATTACACCGGCGATGACTGTGCCGTGACCGCCGAGGAATTTCGTTGCCGAATGCACGACGATGTCGGCACCGAACTCGAACGGGCGGATCAGGTAAGGCGTGGCGATCGTGTTGTCGACGATCAGCGGAAGGTCGTTCTTGTGGGCGACGCCGGCGACCTTCTCGATGTCGAGAACGTTGATCTTCGGGTTTCCGATGGTTTCGGCGAAGAACAGCTTCGTGTTCGGGCGGACGGCTGCTGCCCACTCGGCCTCGTCATCCTGGTCTTCGACGAAGGTGACCTCGATGCCGAGCCGGGCCAGGGTGTACTTGAAGAGGTTGTAGGTTCCGCCGTAGATCGACGATGACGACACGATATGGTCGCCAGCGCTGGCAATATTGAGCACCGCGTAGGTGATCGCCGAGGAACCGGATGCCACGGCCAGGGCTGCGGTGCCACCTTCGAGCGCAGCAACGCGCTGCTCGAGCACGTCGGTCGTCGGGTTCATGAGACGCGTGTAGATGTTGCCGAACTCCGCAAGGGCGAAGAGATTCTGCGCGTGCTCGGTGCTGTTGAAAACGTACGACGTCGTCTTGTAGATCGGGGTCGCGCGGGCATTGGTCGTCGGGTCAGGCTGCGCACCCGAGTGGATCTGCTTGGTTTCGAACTTCCAGTCGCTCATGACTGTCTCCTGTCTGGGGTACAACAAATCTCGGGGTGGGCGAACGCCCGCTCGAGAGCGAGCCTAGGCACGGTGCCAGCGGGCGGCAACGGTGAGCGACACACGGCGTAACGGGGAGGTGAGACCGAGTTTGACGCGCACGACTAGTCATGCGAGAGTAGTCGTGTGTCCAGCATCCGCCTCTTCATCCTCGGTGCGCTCGCCGACGAGGGAGAGATGCACGGGCACCAACTCCGCCAGCTCGCTGAGAAAGAGCACATCGATATGTGGACCGACATCACCGTCGGTGCGCTCTACGGTGCGATCAAGCGGCTGGCGGCCGAGGGGCTCATCTCGGAGGTGCGCGTCGAGCGGGATGGGGCGTACCCCGAGCGCCAGGTCTGGCGGGTCACCCCCGACGGTCTTACCGCGCTCGCGGAAGTGCGTCGCGGCGGCCTGAGTGAAATTGTGATCAAGCCTGACCCGTTCGACCTTGCGCTGTCGCGGCCGGACATGACCGCTCTCGACGAGATTCCGCGGGCTGTTGACGAACGATTGTCGGCACTGAGGGCCATGCTCGTGCAGGAGCAGGCGCACGCCCAGTCAATCGCGCAATACCTCACCGAGTTGGAGCAACTCGTGATGACCCATCGCGCGGAACGTATTCGCGCAGAAATCTCCTGGCACGAAGAACTCGTGCGCAGGCTTCCGAACCTCCTCATCGACGAACAATCAAGGTCCACGAAAGGACAACAGAAATGACCGACAACGCCGCAGCTCCCGCCCAGCAGTGGGCTAGTAGGGGGCCGGCCTGGACCCCGCCGCCCGGAGTCAGCGACAAGCGCAGCTGGGCATCTCTCGCCGTTCTTCTCGTTGGCCTGTTCATGTCGCTGCTCGACACCACGATCGTCAACGTCGCGCTGCCGACAATTCGCGACAGCATTAAGGCCGATGAAGCGACACTGGCCTGGATTATCTCCGGCTATGCCCTCGCATTCGGGCTCGTCCTCATTCCGGCCGGACGGGTGGGCGACCGGATCGGTCACAAATGGGTATTCGTCGCAGGCCTCGCCCTGTTCACCGCGGCGAGCGTCTTCGCCGGACTTGCGCAGGATCCCACCCAGCTCATCGTGGCCCGGGTTCTGCAGGGGCTCGGTGGCGGCATTTTCTTCCCGCCCGTGACTGCGTTCATCCAACTGCTGTTTCCGCCGATGAAGCGCGGCGCGGCGTTCGCCATACTCGGCGCCGTGCTCGGGGTCTCCTCGGCGCTGGGCCCGGTCATCGGTGGTCTGCTTATCCAGGCGTTCGGCGACGAACACGGCTGGCGCTACATCTTCTTCGTCAACCTTCCGATTGGCATCGGAGGGCTCATCGCTGCGGCAATAGTGCTGCCGAAGCTCGTGCCGGGGGAGACGAAGTCCGGAATCGACCTCGTGGGGCTGGTCTTGCTCGCGGGCGGGCTTGTTGCGATCCTGGTGCCGCTCATCCAGGGCCAGGACCAGGGCTGGCCGCTGTGGACCTACGTCTCACTTGTCGCGGGGTTCCTGTTGCTATTTGTTTTTGCTCTCTGGGAGCGGCGCGTCGCCACCGCGGGCAAAGCGCCGCTGGTGCCACCACACCTGTTCTCGCATCCTGCGTTCACCGGCGGCACGATTCTCGCCCTCATCTACTTCGCGGCATTCACGAGCATTTTCTTCACGATCTCCTTGCTCTGGCAGGCCGGCCTCGGTCACACCGCACTCGAGTCGGGCCTGGTGTCGATTCCGTTCGCGATAGCCAACATCGTGGGTGCCTCCCAGAGCGATCGCGTCGCCCAAAAGTTGGGGCGCGGGGTACTCGTACTGGGCACCGCACTCGTGACAATCGGTCTGGGCTCGCTCTGGCTCATTTTGCTCACTGTGGCAAGCAGTGACCTGACGAACTGAATACTGCTCGGTCCGTTGGCGATCGCGGGTCTCGGCAATGGTTTCTTCATCGCACCGAATTCCCGGTTTATCATCGCGACTGTGGACGGCGCCGAGGCGGGCGCCGCCAGCGGCGTCGTCGGCACCATGCAGCGCATCGGCGCAGCGATCGGAATAGCGGTCGTCTCGAGTGTGCTTTTCGGGGTCGCAAACCTCTCCGGCATCAAGGATGAGATCGGAACCAAGGTTGCAGCAACGATGCACGCGGGAACCTATCCGTCTGCCCAGGCGGCTGGCGATGCGATCTCCAAGGCGGTGCTCGCCCACCACTTCATGGATGGGGCAACGATGGCGATGTTCATCAGCGCAATCTTCGCCCTGGTGTCATTCGCTCTCGTATTCGTGCTCCCGAAGCGCGTCAACCTCCACTAAGCGCGTCCGGCAGCGGGCCGTCACCTCGACCGGGTGGCGGCCCGACGCTGTTCGCGGCAGTACTTTTGAGGCATGAGTGTTCGTCGTGCCGTAGTGACAGGAGCAAGTTCAGGAATCGGCGCTGCGACCGTGCGGTTGCTGCGCGTACACGGCTGGGATGTCGTGGGAGTCGCCCGTCGTGCCGACCGGCTTGACGCCCTTGCCGCTGAGACCGGAGCCGACGTCTTCGTCGCCGACGTGACCAACCAGGCTGACGTGGATGCCCTGCGCGACCACCTCGCGGCGCTGGGGCCTATCCATGCCCTAGTCAACAACGCGGGCGGAGCCTTGGGCCTCGCGAGCGTTGAAGACAGCGATGTCGAAGACTGGATCCGGATGTTCGATGTCAATGTGATCGGAGTTAAGCGCGTAACGAGTGCCCTGTTGCCGCTGCTGCGAGCAGGCGTCACGTCGGGCACCAGCGCCGACATCCTGACGGTCACCTCAATTGCCGGTCATCTGGCCTACGAGGGTGGAAGCGGCTATATCGCGGCAAAGCACGCGGCCGCGTCAATGGTCGCTGTGCTCAGGCTGGAACTCGCCGGTGAGCCGATCCGGGTGCTCGAGGTCGCCCCCGGAATGGTGCACACCGAGGAGTTCTCGCTCGTGCGCTTCGGCGGCGACCAGGCGCGCGCCGACGCGGTCTATGACAACGTGCCTAATCCGCTCTACGCGGACGACATCGCCGAAGCAATAGTGCACGCACTCGAGTTGCCGTTCTATGTGAACCTGGACCTGATCACGATCAAGCCGGTGGCCCAAGCGGCGCCGCACAAGTTAAGTCGCGGAGAACTCAAGCCGAAGGGCTAGAGGGTTTCCTGCGCCGCTACGACTTCCTCGTCTGAGACATCAGCAAACGCGAGTTTCGGGACCAGGAACAGCAGCACGGCCGCGACAAGCGCGCCAACGCCGCAAATGATCCATACGGTCATGTAGCCGGAGAGGCTCGACGCCGTGCTGGTGGCCGCGGTCAGCACTCCCATTGCCAGCACGATGCCGAAGATCGCCGAGGCGAAGGATCCGCCGATCGTCTTTGTCGTGTTTGTGAGGGCCGCCGCGATGCCAGTTTGGCCCCGTGGCGCCGCCGCAGCAGCCGCGGCGGGCATCGCGCCGACCAGGGCGCCAGAGCCGATGCCCGCGATGAACATGTTTATGAAGACCTGGTACACCTCGAGATGGAACGGGATGAATAACAGGTATCCGGCGGCGACAAAGAATGCCGCGATGATCAGTGCGACCCGTGGACTGGAGCGTTTGGAGATCACCGGGAAGAGCAGCGCACCCGCGATCATCGAGATCAGGTATACGCCAATCAGGGTGGATCGGTCGCTCGAGTCCAGCCCCAGGCCGTATCCGTTCGCGGGATCGGTTCCCGCATAGGCGCTGAGCGGCGCCTGCGCGCCGAGCAGGCTGATTCCGATGAGGAATGCCGTGAGCTGCACCGGCCACATGTTCGGCTGCTTCAGCACGCGCAGGTCGATCGC
>JBDUDZ010000177.1:0-5002 GCA_040002635.1 Rhodoglobus sp. | reverse complement strand
GCATCAACGCCACCGAGCTCGCGCGACTGCCCGGCCGGGTGCTCACGGCGCGCGCTGAGGTGAGCGGAGACTTCGGCGGCCGTGCTTTCCCCGCCGACGAAGCGCTCGAACTCAAGCTCGGCGCTCGCGTCATGTTCCTGCGCAACGACACGGGCCAAGACGGTGGGCAGCGCTGGGTGAACGGCAGCGTCGGCACCGTGACGAAGATCGACACGACTGTGTGGGTAGATATCGACGGTGAGCGTCACGAGGTGAAGCCGGCGATCTGGGAGAAGTTCAAGTACAGCTACTCGCCGCTGACGAAGGCGCTGCGCAAAGATGTGGTTGCCGAGTTCACCCAGTTTCCGCTGCGACTGGCTTGGGCTGTCACAATCCACAAGTCGCAGGGCAAAACCTACGACCGTGCAGTCGTTGACCTCGGTCAGCGCTCATTCGCTCCGGGCCAGACCTACGTTGCCCTCAGTCGGATCAGCGACCTCGACGGTCTATACCTCAGCCGCCCGCTGCGGCCGAGCGACATCATCGTCGACGAGAACGTCGTGCGATTCATGTCGCGCGTTACGGCCATCCCCGCCATCAACGCCTGAACGCGGTTTGGTCAGCGCCCTACCGGGTGGAGGCAAATTTACGCGGCAGCTTTGGCATTGGCCAGATCGACGAACAAGTCGGTGTTGAAACCGTAGGCCCGCATGACCTCGTCGATGACGCGCTCGCTCTCTGCGTCATCCCATCCCGCCGCATCAAGCTGCTCGCGGTAGGTATCTTTGAATTCGCGGGGATTGGCGATCTGGTCAAAGAAGTAGAAGCCGACCCCGTTGGTTTCGAAGCCAAACTGGCGCTGCATGAGAGTGCGGATGGCCTGGCCGCCAGAGAGGTCGCCGAGGTATCGCGTGTAGTGATGGGCGACGAAGCCGCCAGCCCAGCCTTCGGCGGCGATCTCGTTGATGCGGGCGACGTAGGCGTCTGTAGTCGGCACCGGTGCAATCTGCGTGCGCCAGTCGGCACCGAGGAGAAACTCGAGGTCGGCTTCGATCGCCGGCAGTCGAGTGAGCTGCGGGGTGATGAAACGCGAGGCAACAGCGTCAGTGGCGAAGCGCTCGGCGGCGCCTTCGAGGGCCTCATAGATGAAGAAGTGCTGCGCAACGAGGGCGATGTAGTCGTCGCGCGTTCCCTTGCCGGTCATGAGGTCGCTCATGAAATCGGCGCCCTCGCTCGCCCCATGATCGCTGCGGGTGCGCTCGCGCAGTGCCTGCGAGAAAGGGATGACGCTCACCGGATGCTCCTGACAATTAATGTGCCGCAATTGTACCGAGAAGTCGGTCGGCAGCCAGCGCCGCCCACGTCGCGTCACGTCTGGTCAGTGCTCGCGGGCTTCGATCCCCAGCGCCGCGCAGGCCGAGTCGTAGAGCGCGACGATTTCGCGGCGGATCTCGGGGCGTTCGCTGATCTCGGCTGTCCACGGCAGCGTGAGTTCGTGATCCGAGCCGGCCAGGGCGTAAGTCCATGTTCCGCCCCGATGGTCGAGTGTTGTCATGGTTGCAGACGTGGCATCCGGGGCAGCGAATGCGCGCACGATCAGCAGGTTGTCATCGGTGTGGTCGCTATTCATGTGGGCCAGCACCGCGTCGACAGTCGCGGTGGGGAATGTGGATTCGGATGACGACACGGAAACTACGGTACCGCGAGGTGGCGGGCAGCTCTCAGTGCGAGGGCCGCGGCGAACCTCAGTCGATGAGGTTCTGCTCCAGGAAAACCGCAGTGCGCGCGAAAGCGAGCGCCGCGGCCTGGGCGTCAAGCTTGCCGGGCAGGCTCGCGTTCGCGAAGGAGTGCCGAGTCGCCAGGTAGCTGTGCTGGGTCACGGGTGTGCCGTGGTCTTTGAGTCGCTCTACGAATGCCGGCGGCTCCTCAGTGGGGCGCCATTCGTCGACCTCTGCCCACTGCAGCAGCACCGGGCAGGGGATCACTCCGTGGTCTTGCTCGGGCAGGCTCGCGTAGTAGGCGACGACGGTATCCACCGCACCGGCTTGCGCGTGGAGGAGTGCGAGCCATCCGCCCATCGAGAAGCCGACGAGACCCACGCGCTCGATGCCGGTCTCCTGGGCCTCGACGACAGCGTCATCCACTTCGGCGAGCGCAGTTTCCAGGTCGAGGGCGGCCATGAGGTCGCGGGCGGTCTCCGCATCTACCGTGCAGAAGCCGTTATAGAGGTCAGGGACGGCGACTCGGAAGCCGCGGCTAGCCAGCGCCGTCGCGAACGAGTCGAGGCCGGGCAGCCGCCCATACATATCGTGGAGGACGACGACAACCGGGTTGCCGGGCTCGCCGTAGAACAGCGTGAGGCCGGGTGAGGGGATCGGTACGAGGTCGCTCACAGGTCTGATGTTAGCCAGTTAGGGGCTGCGTGGGGTGGGCGATCTGCGCCACTGCGTCTCACCCAGTGACTAGATTCTTGTGATGACAGGCTTCCGGATTCGCTGGGCGCACACGGGCGATGCGCTCGGCGTCGCGACAGTCCATGTCGCCAGCTGGAAAGCGGCATATACCGGCCTACTCGATCAAGACCTGCTTGATGGCCTGCAAGTGGAGCAACGCAGACAGGGGTGGTCACGGTGGATCGCATCATCGCTTTCCGGTCAGTCCACGGATGGCGGCGGCGCCGAGCCTCATAGGCTGCTCGTCGCCGAATCTGACGACCGGGTCGTAGGGTGGGCAAGTTTCGGCGCTGGGCGAGAACCCGGGATGGCCCACCTCGGTGAGTTGGCCGGTCTCTACGTGCATCCGGAGCAGTGGTCCCAGCACGTCGGACACGCGCTGGTGGTCACGGTCGAAGAAGAATTGCGCGCGGCAGGGTGGGGCGAGGCCTACCTGTGGGTGCTCCGCGGCAATGACCGCGCAATTCGCTTCTACGAGGAGCACAGCTGGAACGCAGACGGCCAGGAGAAATTCGGCGATGCCGGAGGCGCAACCGTGCTGCACGAGCTGCGCCATTTTCGGCGACTGAGCGAGTGACGAGGAAACCAGTAGGCAGTGAGTCTGGTTACCAGTTAGTCTAACTACCATGATGAGCCAGATAAGGCAGCAGTGGCTGCACGGTTTCTTGGATCTGTGCCTGCTGTGCTTGCTAGAGGACCGGCGAGACTACGGCTTAGGGCTGATGGAGCGGCTTTCTGCATCAGGTTTCGACGAGGTTCCTGGGGGGACCTTGTATCCAGCGCTGCTTCGACTGGAAAAGCAAGGATTGGTTCGTGTTGAGTGGGAAGCGTCCGTGTCGGGGCCTCGCCGCAAGTACTACGAATTGACCAGTGAGGGCCGCGGCGCCGCAGGCGAGCGCGCTCGGAGCTGGGCCGAATTCCGGACGGCTATCGAGAGCATCGTGGGAGAGGTCGGGGCATCAACTGAGACGCAGACGCTATGACCGAGTCGTCGTTGCAGTGGAGCGCGCAGCTAGTGAAGCAGCTGACCGAAACTGGCATGGAACCGGGGGAGGCACGCACGCTCGCAGCAGATTGTGCTGCAGAGGCGCACGCTACTGGACGGGACCCCGCGGCACTTTACGGGCCGGCGGTTGCGTATGCGGCCACAATCGCACAGACAATTCGAACGGCAACTGCTACCTTCGCGCCCCTTGACCGAGAGCGCGGGCCAGTGGTGCTCAGGTTGACCCAGGTCAGCAAGCGCTTTCGTCGACGTGTGGTCCTGACGGATGTCAACCTCACATTGCGAGCAGGAGAAATTGCAGCGGTAGTCGGGGCCAACGGCTCCGGCAAATCAACCCTGCTCAACGTCTGCGCCGGGATGGTCCGTGCGAGCAGCGGCAGTGTCGAGCGAACACCGCGGATGGGCTATGCACCCCAACAGCACGGGGTTTCTCCTTTGCTGACGGCGGCAGAACACTTCCGGCTGTTTGGGGCTGTTCACGGCATGAAGACGGGCACGTCACTAGCAATAGGTGCCCAGCTGTCACGTCATCTTGGATGGAGACCTCGCCCGGATGTCATTGCGGCGCATCTCTCCGGAGGCACGCAGCAGAAGCTGAATGTAGTCCTAGCGGAGATGGACCGTCCCGATCTCATACTTCTCGATGAGCCCTACCAGGGATTTGACCAAGCTTCCTATATCGACTTCTGGGATCAAGTTTTCACGTGGCGCGATGCCGGGGCCGGAGTGCTTGTAGTTACTCACCTCCTTCACGATCTGGAAAGAGTCGACCATCTGTTGGAGCTCACAACAGCGGACGAGTCATGACTACCGCCATGGCGGTCGCTATGACCAGCCTGCGTGAGCTCACACGACGCCGAGTTGCGCTTCTGTTCGTCATCCTGCTCCCGCTCGTGTTCTATCTGGTGCGCGTTGACGTGCCCTGGCAAGCGCTGCGCTTCCTGGCAATCGGCGTCGGCTGGGCTATTGCCACGCTGGCTTTGTTCAGTCACGTCGGAGCGCGCCGTCTCGACCAGAGACTCAGCGTCATCGGAGCGTCCCCAACTGCCCTGTTCTTCGGTCGTCAATTCGCGATCCTCGCGATCGGTCTCGGTGTGGCCGGCGTGTATTTCCTGCTAGTCGCGACAACTCAGGGTGTACCGCGACTGCCGGTCGTCGCACTGCTCTTGGTGACGACTGTGTTCATAGCGGCACCACTGGGAGCAGTGGTCAGTCTCGTGCTCCCACGCGAACTAGAGGGAGCGTTGGCGCTGCTTTCCGTCATGGCACTTCAATTGCTTGTAGACCCCGACGGCACCGCTGCAAAGCTCATGCCGTTGTGGTCCACTCGCGAGTTGTCCGCTTACGCCATCGAACCGGTGGGAACCGAATATCTTCTCCACGGCCTGATCCATTTCGCAATCACACTCGCAGCGTGTGTACTCATTGCGTGGGTGGCGAGCGTTGTCCGTCTCGGACCGGTCAAGCTTCCCGCGGTCTCCTCGCGGCCCGACGAAACTGAGCAACCCGGCGGATGACGGGATCCCCTACTGAGCCGCCTGCCCAGCGAGCTGGTCCGGTCTGC
>JBDUDZ010000176.1:0-5005 GCA_040002635.1 Rhodoglobus sp. | reverse complement strand
CGCTGGGAGGCCAGACCGCGCTCAACGCGGCGATCGACCTGCACAAGCACGGCATTCTCGAGAAGTACAACGTCGAACTGATCGGCGCGAACTTCGAGGCGATCAACAAGGGCGAAGACCGCCAGATCTTCAAAGAGCTCGTGCTCGCCTGTGGCGCTGATGTCGCTCGCAGCCACATCGCGCACACCGTGGATGAGGCCGTCGCCTTCGCCGAAGACCTCGGCTACCCGCTCGTCATCCGCCCCTCCTTCACGATGGGCGGACTCGGCTCGGGGTTTGCATACAACCCCGACGAACTGATCCGCATGGTCACCGATGGCCTGCACCAGAGCCCCACCACCGAGGTGCTGCTCGAAGAGTCAATCCTCGGCTGGAAGGAGTACGAGCTCGAGCTCATGCGCGACACAGCCGATAACACTGTCGTCGTATGCTCCATCGAGAATGTCGACCCGGTCGGCGTGCACACCGGCGACTCGATCACTGTGGCGCCCGCGCTCACCCTGACCGATCGCGAGTACCAGAACCTGCGCGACATCGGCATCGACATCATTCGCGCGGTCGGCGTCGACACCGGCGGCTGCAACATCCAGTTCGCCATCGACCCGTCAAACGGACGGGTCATCGTCATCGAGATGAACCCGCGCGTCTCACGGTCGAGTGCGCTGGCCTCGAAGGCCACCGGATTCCCGATCGCCAAGATCGCGGCGAAGCTAGCGATCGGCTACCGCCTTGACGAGATCCCCAACGACATCACGAAGGTCACCCCCGCGAGCTTCGAACCGACTCTGGACTACGTTGTCGTCAAGGTGCCGCGCTTCGCTTTCGAGAAGTTCCCGGCCGCCGACACCCGGCTCACGACCACCATGAAGTCGGTCGGCGAGGCGATGGCAATCGGGCGCAACTACTCCTCGGCCCTGCAGAAGGCGCTGCGTTCGCTCGAGAAGCGCGGCAGCAGCTTTCACTGGACCGGCGAACCTGGGAACAAGAAGGAACTGCTGGCCCTGGCGAGCATCCCGACTGACGGCCGGATCGTCACGGTGCAGCAGGCCATGCGCGCCGGCGCCACGGTCGCCGAGGTGTTCGACGCCACCGGGATCGACCCCTGGTTCGTCGACCAGATCGCTCTCATCAACGAGGTCGCGATGGAACTGGCGTCGTTCGGCAAGCTCGACGCGAGATTGCTGCGGCACGGCAAAGACCACGGGTTCAGCGACTTGCAGATCGCGCAACTACGCGGCATCGCCGAGGCCGAGGTGCGCGCACTGCGCTGGCAGCTCGGAGTCCGCCCGGTCTACAAGACCGTCGACACCTGCGCGGGGGAGTTCCCCGCCCTCACGCCCTACCACTACTCGAGCTACGACGCAGAGACCGAGGTCACTCCCAGTGACCGCCGGAAGGTCGTCATCCTTGGCTCGGGGCCGAACCGTATCGGCCAGGGCATCGAGTTCGACTACTCGTGCGTGCACGCATCATTCGCTCTCGCCGACGCCGGCTTCGAGACGATAATGATCAACTGCAATCCCGAGACCGTGTCGACTGACTACGACACGAGCGACCGGCTCTACTTCGAACCGCTCACCCTCGAGGACGTGCTCGAGATCATCCACGCCGAGTCGCAGTCTGGCGAACTGGTTGGCGTCGTCGTGCAGCTGGGTGGGCAGACCGCCCTCGGCCTCGCGCAGGGGCTCAAGGATGCCGGGGTCCCGATCCTCGGAACCACTCCGGAAGCCATCGACCTGGCCGAGGAGCGCGGGCTTTTCAGCAAGATTCTCGACGAAGCCAAGCTGCTCGCGCCGAAGAACGGCACAGCAACGAACATGCGCGAGGCAGTCGTCATCGCCGAAGACATCGGTTACCCGGTGCTCGTGCGGCCCAGCCATGTGCTCGGTGGCCGCGGCATGGAGATCGTCTACGACACCGAATCGATGACGGACTATTTTGACCGTGTCAAAGACCAGGCGATCATCGCCCCAGGTTCGCCGCTTCTCGTCGACAGGTTTCTCGATGACGCGATCGAGATCGATGTTGATGCCCTCTACGACGGTACCGAGCTCTACATTGGCGGGATCATGGAGCATATCGAGGAGGCCGGCATCCACTCCGGCGACTCGTCATGCACCCTCCCGCCCGTGACCCTCGGCCGTGACGTGATAAACCGCGTGCGCGAGGCGACGCTGGCGATTGCGGCCGGAGTCGGAGTACGCGGCCTGCTCAACGTGCAGTTCGCGATCGGCCAGGGCATCCTCTACGTGCTCGAGGCGAACCCACGGGCATCCCGTACCGTGCCGTTCGTCTCCAAGGCGCTCGACATTCCGCTGGCTAAGGCCACGGCCCTGATCATGGTCGGCCGCGCGGTGCGCGAGCTGGTCGAGTCCGGGCTGCTGCCGGTTCAGGACGGCTCGATAGTTCCCATGGATGCGCCGGTCGCCGTGAAGGAGGCCGTGCTGCCCTTCAAGCGGTTCCGAACTGTCGATGGCAACGTGGTGGATTCGGTGCTCGGCCCGGAGATGCGTTCCACCGGGGAAGTGATGGGCATTGACTCGAATTTCCCGAAGGCGTTCGCGAAGAGCCAGGAGGCTGCTTACGGTGGGCTCCCGTCATCGGGTGCAGTATTCGTGTCGGTCGCTGACCGTGACAAACGCGCCATTGTGCTCCCGATCCTGCGGCTGTCGCAGCTCGGCTTCAAGATTCTCGCGACCGAAGGAACTGCCGAGGTACTCGCCCGCAACGGCATCGAGGCTCGGGTTGTACGCAAGTACTTCATGGGCCAGGCCGTGCTCGAAGGCGAACCCTCAATAGTTGAGCTCATCAACACGGGCCAGGTCGACGTGGTAATCAATACTCCAAGTGGCCGAAGCGCTCGAGCCGACGGCTACGAGATTCGTACTGCCACTGTCGCCGCGGACAAACCTCTGTTCACGACTATCGCCCAGCTCGGCGCGGCGGTTGCCTCGTTCGAGGCGATCCGGGACGGTTTCGACGTGAAGTCGCTGCAGGACTACGCGATCGAGCGCGCCGAGCGGCTTGCAGTGAGTGCCAGTGTCTGATTCGCCGACTTCGCAGCGGGGGAGCGGAGCTCTGCAGTTCGGAGATCGGCTTGCTGCTGTTTTTGAGAACCGCGGCCGGCTCTGTGTGGGAATCGATCCGCACCCGTTCCTGCTCGACGAGTGGAACCTGCACGATTCCGCCGAAGGTGTCCGCGAGTTTGGGCTGCGGGTAGTGGATGCCGCGGCCGGCGTCATCGGCATCGTCAAGCCACAGGTGGCATTCTTCGAGCGCCACGGCTCACTCGGCTATGCCGCCCTCGAATCCGTGCTTGCTGCAGCTCGCAGTGCAGGGCTCCTCGTGATCGCGGACGCAAAGCGGGGCGATCTCGGCACGAGTGTTGAGGCATACGGTCAGGCCTGGCTCACACCGGGTTCTCCACTCGAAGCGGATGCGATGACGATCAGCGTCTTCCAGGGGGTTGGTTCCATCGCCGCGCCGATCGAACTCGCACGCGCGAATGGCAAAGGGCTCTTCGTTCTCGCCGCGACATCGAACCCCGAGGCGGCGGCGGTTCAGACAGCGGTGATCGCTGTGGGCCGATCCCGCGGCCAAACTGTCGCCGCGGGTATCGTCAATGAAGTGGATGAGGTGAACGCGGGGGCCGGGAGGTTGGGCTCGGTCGGCCTCGTCCTCGGGGCCACCGTCGCGCTCAACGATTACGGAATCAGCGAGTCGAACCTGCTGAAGACGCCGATCCTCGGGCCGGGATTCGGAGAACAGGGCGCGCAGTTCGCTGATCTCGCCCATATCTATGGTGCGGCATCCGCAAATGTTGTCGTCAGCGTCTCGCGCAGTGTTCTGCGCGCGGGCCCCGACGAGATCGACGTAGCGATAGTTCGCCAAGCGGCGGAGCTTGCGGAATTGGCGCCGTGAGCCCCCGCCCCGAACCGCCAGAGGTAGACCGTGCTGCAGCCAGCCGGGCGGCTATCGTGGCGCGTCGCGCACGCGCTGAGATAAAGCGGCACATCGCTGATCGCACCCGCAGCGCACTGGACGCCGCCCAGGCGGGGTGGGACGCTCCGGGCAGCGCTGAGGCGTCACTGCGCGTCACAGAACTGTTGGGGAGCATCCCGAGCCTTGGGCCGACTCGCACGGGGCGGGTCATGCACGAACTTGAAATCTCCGACAAGAAGCGGGTTGGGGGGCTCGGTGTTCGGCAGCGACAGAAGTTGCACGACTTTCTTCTCAGCCGCGAAGCTCCCGCGACCCGCCGCCTCGTCGTTCTCGCCGGTCCGACGGCAGTGGGCAAGGGCACTGTGTCAGCCCACATCCGCGACAATCACCCCGGCGTACAGCTGAGCGTGTCGGCGACGACCCGTCCACCGCGGCCAGGCGAAGTCGACGGCGTGCACTACTTCTTCGTTTCAGACGAAGAGTTCGATCGGATGATCGCCGATGGCGAGTTGCTCGAGTGGGCAATCGTGCACAATTCCTACCGTTATGGCACACCGCGACCGCCGATCGATGCGGCTCTTGCGGCGGGCAAGCGCGTGTTGCTCGAAATCGACCTGCAGGGCGCGCGTTCAGTTCGCACCGTGATGCCTGAAGCGCGACTGATATTTTTGTTGCCGCCGAGTTGGGAAGAACTTGTCCGGCGCCTCACCGGTCGTGACACCGAAAATGTCGAGGAACAACAGCGACGGCTAGAAACTGCGAAGGTCGAACTCGCGGCCCAGGACGAGTTCGACGCGAGGGTAGTAAACAGCGAAGTCGGCCAAGCGGCCGCCGAGGTCGTAGAATTGATGGATGCGCTCTTTCGCGCGACACCTTCCCGCTGAACATGTAGGAGCATAACCATGGTTGACAAGCACTCGGGCATCATCGATCCGCCGATCGACGAATTGCTTTCGAAAGTCGACTCCAAGTACCAGTTGGTGATCTTCGCCTCAAAGCGTGCCCGCCAGATCAACGACTACTACGCCGACCTGCACGAAGGCAGCCTGTTCGACAACGTCGG
>JBDUDZ010000175.1:0-5031 GCA_040002635.1 Rhodoglobus sp. | reverse complement strand
GCATGACCGAGCCCAGAACTGTTCTCATCACCGGCGGAAATCGTGGCATCGGCAGGGCGATCGCCGAGGAGTTCGTCGCACAGGGTCACCGCGTTGCGGTCACCGCCCGCTCGGGTGAAGGTCCAGCTGGCAGCCTCACCGTGATCGCCGACGTGACGGATGCCGCGAGCATCGACGCCGCGTTCACGCAAGTTGAGGCCGCGCTCGGCCTCGGCGAGGTCGTCGTGGCGAACGCCGGGATTACCCGCGACATGCTGCTCATGCGCATGAGCGACGAAGACTTCACCGAGGTCATCGACACCAACCTGAGCGGCGCATTCCGGGTAGTCAAGCGTGCATCTAAGGGCATGCTCAAGGCCAGATTCGGCCGCATCATTCTGGTCTCCAGCGTTGTCGGCCTGCTCGGCTCGGCCGGCCAGGTGAACTACTCCGCGTCCAAGAGCGGTCTTATCGGACTCGCGCGGTCGGTGACCCGCGAGCTCGGTGGCCGCGGTATCACGGCGAACGTCGTCGCTCCTGGCTTCATCGAGACCGACATGACTGCCGAGCTGCCCGAAGACCAGCAGGCGGCGTACCTGAAGCAGATCCCCGCTGGCCGCTACGCCAGCGCGACCGAGGTGGCGAAGGTGATTACCTGGCTGGCCGGCGAGGATGCAGCGTACATCTCGGGTGCCGTCATCCCCGTCGACGGAGGACTGGGCATGGGGCACTAACCGCGAAGCCCAAGCAACGCCAAAACTGCAGACAAATCGCGCACGTCGAGCAACACCCCGGCGAGGTCGCGCACCGGTGCCTTGGCGTCGAAACCGACGGCCAGACCAGCGATCGCCATCATCGGCAGGTCATTTGCACCGTCCCCGACGGCGACAGTATGAGTCAGGGGCACGCCGAAGTCTGCCGCCCATTCGCGCAGCGTCGTTGCCTTCGCTGCGGCATCGATGATCGGGCCGACCAGCCCACCGGTGAGGTGACCATCGGCCACTTCCAGGCGATTTGCCCTCCAGTAGTCGAGGCCAAGCGCTGTGGCCACCGGATCGACTACCTCATGGAAGCCGCCTGACACGACCCCGACGCGACCACCCGAAGCTTTGACGCCGGCTACCAGGTCGGGAACGCCCTCGGTCACCGTGACCTGCTGACCGACTGCCGCGAAAACGGAGGCCGGGAGACCTTTGAGGGTGGCGACCCTGGCACGAAGGGAGGCCTCAAAATCCAGCTCCCCATTCATCGCCTGGCGAGTAATGAGCTCCACTTCGGGCAGCGAGCCTGCGTGCGCGGCGAGCAGCTCGATGACCTCGTTTTCGATGAGCGTGGAGTCGACATCAAGTACCACAAGGAAGCGCGCCATCTGGGGGAGTGCCTTCCTGCGTCGACTGTTTCATCAAAAAGGCTAGGAGACTGTGACTCCCTTACCGACTACGGTGATGCCGGTCTCCGTGACGGTGAAGCCGCGAGCCCGATCCGCCTCGTGGTCTACGCCGACTGTCGCGCCAGCGGCAACCACAACATCCTTGTCGAGGATAGCGCGCCTGATAGTGGATCCAGCCCCGATCTGCACGCGTTCGAAGACGACCGCGTCAACTACCGTCGCGCCAGAATCGATCTTCGTCCACGGGCCAATAACACTGCGCTCGATGTGGGCGCCCGATACAACACAGCCGAGCGAGACAATCGAATCGATTGTCGTCCCGTTATTGCCGCCCGCATCGCGCACGAACTTCGCCGGGGGAGAGTTGAGTTGCTGGCTAAAGATCGGCCACTCTGTGTTGTAGAGATTGAAGATCGGCAGCGCCGAGATCAGGTCTTGATGGGCATCGAAGAACGACTCGATAGTGCCAACGTCGCGCCAGTAGAACCTGTCGCGTTCTGTCGATCCAGGAACGTCGTTGCGGTTGAGGTCGTAGACACCGGCGAGCCCGCGTGAGACGAAGTCGGGAACGATATCGCCACCCATGTCGTGATTTGAGTCGCTGCGCTCGCCATCGCGCTGCACTGCCTCGATCAGCACGTCCGCGTCAAAAATGTAGTTGCCCATCGAGGCAAGCACCTCGTCTGGCGAGTCGGCTAGCCCGACAGCCTTCTGCGGTTTCTCGTGAAAGGCGGCAATGCGGGTCGGATCTTTCGGGTCGACCTCGATCACTCCGAACTGGTCGGCGAGCGAAATCGGCTGGCGAATCGCGGCGACCGTTACCCCGAGACCGGAGGCGATGTGCGCCTCGATCATCTGGCTAAAGTCCATGCGGTAGACGTGGTCGGCACCCACGACGATGACGATGTCGGGTTTTTCGTCGCGTAACAGATTGAGGCTCTGCAGGATGGCATCTGCAGAACCGCTGAACCAGCGCTTACCCAGACGCTGCTGGGCCGGAACCGAAGCAACGTAAGCGTTAAGCATGCCCGATAGCCGCCAAGTCTGCGACACGTGGCGGTCGAGACTATGCGACTTGTACTGCGTGAGAACGACTATTTGGCGCAAGCCGGAATTGATGAGGTTGCTCAACGCGAAGTCGATGAGCCGGTAACCGCCACCAAATGGGACTGCGGGTTTTGCCCGGTCTGCGGTCAACGGCATCAGCCGTTTCCCCTCGCCGCCGGCGAGCACGATTCCGAAGACTTTCTTTGACGGCATGCAGCAACAGTAGGCGAGCGAGTGGCCGCGGAGATAGCGACTGGCTGTAACGTCTTGAGGATGCGCGTAGACCTGATTAGCCGTGAGTATCCACCCGAGGTCTACGGCGGTGCCGGAGTGCATGTCGCCGAACTCGTGCGGGCCCTGAGAGCCGAAGTCGAGGTGGTTGTGCGCTGCTTCGGAATGCCGCGCGACGAACATGACGTTTTCAACTACCTTGTGCCGCCAGAGCTGGCCAACGCCAATCCGTCGTTGGCAACCCTCGGCGTCGACCTGCAAATCGCGCAGGACGTCGGCGGCGCCGACCTGGTGCATTCGCACACCTGGTACGCCAATGCGGCAGGGCACCTGGCATCCCTATTGCACGGGATGCCCCACGTTGTCACGGCCCACAGCCTCGAACCGCTGCGACCATGGAAGGCAGAACAGTTAGGCGGTGGATACCGCGTTTCCAGCTTCATTGAGAAGACCGCGTTTGAGGGTGCAGCCGCGGTCATCGCAGTGAGCGATGGAATGCGCCGTGACATCGTGCGCTCCTACCCAAATCTCGACCCAGACAAGGTGTCAGTGGTGCACAACGGCATCGACCTCGACCGCTGGAAGGCTGTAGACGACCCCGAACTGGTGCGCGGGCTCGGCGTTGACCCGGATCGCCCCTCCGTGGTCTTCGTCGGCCGGATCACTCGCCAGAAAGGTCTCACGTATCTACTGCGCGCCGCCGCGAAGCTTCCACTTGACGTGCAACTCGTGCTGTGCGCGGGTGCCCCCGACACCCCAGAGATTCTCGCAGAGGTGCGGGCTGGCGTGGAGGCCCTGCAAGCGCAACGATCAGGGGTCGTCTGGCTCGATCGGCTGTTGAGTCAGCGCGAGCTTTCTGCGGTTCTCACCCAGGCGACGACATTTGTCTGCCCTTCGATTTACGAGCCGCTCGGAATAGTCAATCTCGAGGCGATGGCGTGCGGGGCTCCTGTAGTCGGCACCGCCACGGGAGGCATCCCTGAAGTTGTCGATGATGGCGTAACTGGTCGTCTGGTTCCCATCGAGCAGGAGTCCGATGGAACAGGAACGCCCATCCACCCCGAGAAATTCGTTGACGATCTGGCCCGCATCCTCACCGAAGTCGTGAGCGATCCCGCCGTGGCGAGCCGGATGGGTGAGGCCGGTCGAGCGCGCGCAGAGCGTGATTTCAGCTGGGTAAGTATTGCCGCGCGAACAATCGAGATCTACCGGAGCGTGTTGTAGCTCGAGCGAGCGCCGACACTGCTCGAAGCACATAGGGTGGATGCATCATGGCAAGCGTCCTGCAGTTCAGCAATGTGTCAGTCGTTCGCGACAACAACGAGATTCTTAAGTCAGTGAACTGGGCAGTGGATGACTCGGAACGCTGGGTAGTCCTCGGGCCGAACGGTGCGGGGAAAACCACCCTCCTTCAGCTTGCCGCCGCACAGCTTCATCCCACATCCGGCACTGTCACGGTGCTCAATGACGCCCTGGGCAAGACCGACGTCTTCGAATTGCGGCCACGTATCGGTTTCGCTTCCACCGCTCTCGCCCGCCGTGTGCCGCGCGACGAACGGGTGATCGACGTCGTGCTGACAGCTGCGTATTCGGTGACAGGTCGCTGGAACGAGACTTACGAAGAAATCGACCTGCGGCGCGCGCAACGCGTTCTCGGCGAGTGGAAGCTGAATGCGCTGGAGAACCGCAGGTTCGGCGACCTGAGCGATGGCGAGCAGAAGCGTGTGCAAATCGCCCGCTCCGTTATGACCGATCCTGAGTTGTTGCTGCTCGACGAGCCGGCTGCCAGCCTCGACCTCGGTGCACGCGAAGAACTGCTGCAATTGCTCGGCGGATACGCGAGCGCACCTACCGCGCCAGCCATCGTCATGGTCACCCACCATGTCGAGGAAATCCCACTGGGGTTCACCCACGGCCTGCTACTTGCCGATGGGGCAATTCAGGCCGCGGGAGTGCTTGACGAGGTCATTACGGCCGAAAATCTCAGCACTGCGTTCGGCCTTCCCCTTGTCGTCACCTCCGACAACGGACGATTTACCGCACGGGCCGCCTGAGTGCAGCACCCGCGCCGCACTCTGGTGGGCCCCGCACTCTGGTAAGCGCCGCACTCTGGTAAGCTCTGTAGTCGGCCTAGGCGCTTTCGAAGCGCGGCCCACTGAACTTCATTTTCTCGACAATCCCAAGGAAACGCCATGAAGACCGATACCCACCCCACCTACGCGCCGGTCGTGTTCCGCGACCTTGCCTCTGGCGCCACGTTCCTCACTCGCTCGACCGTGTCAAGCGACAAGACGATCGACTGGGAAGACGGCAACAGCTACCCGGTGATTGACGTCGAGATCTCGTCTGAATCGCACCCGTTCTACACCGGCAAGCAGCGCATC
>JBDUDZ010000174.1:0-5040 GCA_040002635.1 Rhodoglobus sp. | reverse complement strand
GGCGCGACCTTCCGAAGCGCCGGCCGGAGAACTCAAGAAGGGTGCCCTGGGTACCGGGGGAATCGTCTTCCTCGTGGTCTCGGCAGCAGCCCCGCTCACGGTCATCGCCGGAGTGGCACCGCTCGCGATCCTCATCGCGGGACCGGCCGCCCCGACGGCGTATCTCATCGCCGGCGCCGCCCTTGTCGTCTTTGCTATCGGGTTCATGGCGATGACCCGCCATGTGCGGCAGACGGGCGGCTTCTACACCTACATCACCCGCTCGCTCGGGAGGGTCGTTGGTCTCGGCGCGGGCATCCTCGCACTCGTGTCGTATAACGCGATGCAGATCGGCATCTACGGCCTGTTCGCCGTCACCTCGAGCGCTCTACTCCAGACCGTCTTAGGCGTCACCGTGCCGTGGTGGGCGTTAGCCCTCGTCGCCATCGCCGCCGTGTGGGCGCTCGGCTTCTTCGGCATCGACGTCGGCGCGAAGGTGCTCGGCGTTCTTCTTACCGCTGAGACGCTGATCCTTCTCATCGTCGGGATCGCCATCGCCGTTAAGGGGGGACCAGAGGGATTCTCGTTCGGCATGTTCGACCCGTCGTTGGTCTTTACTCCCCAGGTCGGCATCGTGCTGGGGCTCGCTCTCGGCGCGTTCCTCGGCTTCGAAGCGACGGCGCTCTACCGAGCTGAGGCGCGCAATCCGAACATCTCGATCCCCCGCGCGACCTATATTTCGATCGGGTTCCTGACCATCTTCTACACAGTGCTCGTGTGGCTCTTCGTGCAGGCGTTTGGCGAGACCGGCGTGCAGGCCTACATCGGCAAGAACGGAATCACGACCTTCGCATTCACCACCGCCGACAAGTTCCTCGGTGAATGGGCGAGCCTAGCGATGTACGCACTGATCGTCACGAGCGTCTACGCGGGGCTTCTCGCGTTCCACAACACCATCAACCGCTACGCGTACTCCCTGGCGAGAGACGGCATCCTGCCTGCTGCCCTGACGAAAACCCGGCGCGACGGCTCACCGCACATCGCAGGACTCGCGCAGACCATCCTGGCGCTGCTGATCGTCGGCGCCTTTGCAATCGCTGGCGCCGACCCATACCTCAACCTGTTGATCTGGGTGAACACCCCCGGCGTCGTGGGTGTACTCATGCTGCAGCTGCTGGCGTCCGTCGCGGTCATCGTCTTCTTCGTGCGCAACCGTAACCTGGAGCGCAAGTGGTATGTGCTGCCCGCAGCCATCCTCGCGACGATCCTGCTCGCGGTGTTCGCGGTTCTCATCGTGCTCAACATCGACTTCCTCACGGGAGCCGGACCTGTCGTCAACGCGATCATCCTGCTGATCGTGCCCGTCGCCTTCCTCGTCGGGGTCGTTCTCGCTGTCGGCTACAAGCGGTCGCGGCCGGCCGTCTACGCGCGGATTGGTGGTGGCGAAGCGGATGAATGATCGTCCCGCCGATCTGATCCTCACCGCCGATCGGGTGCACACGATGTCGCCGGTCGTCGGGGCGACGGCAGTGGCGGTCCGTGACGGGGTGATCGTCGCGGTGGGCGGAGAGAGCGACATGGCCGGGTTCATCGGGCCAGGCACTCGATCTCTCCGCTACCCGGCGGCGACCATCGTTCCGGGGCTGAGCGACGCCCATGCGCATCCGCTGTCGGGGGCGGGCTTCGCGCTCGGCATGGACCTTCGTGACGTCACCTCGCTGCCCGAACTGCGGCAGGAAGTCGCGACGGCGCTCGCCGGACTCAAGCCCGGCGACTGGCTCCGAGGGTGGGGACTGAACCCCAACGTGTGGGGGCTCGAGCGCGTGACGTCGGCGCTGTTGGAAGAGCTCGCTGGCCCCGTGCCCGCTCTGCTGCGCTTCTTCGACGCCCACTCGGCGCTGGCCAACAAGCCGGCGTTGTGTGCCGCGGGGATCTCCGGGCCGCGAACGTTCCCGACCGGATCGCGAGTGGACGTCGACGGCGACGGCACCCCGACGGGACTCCTTCTCGAGGCCGACGCCATGCAGCTCGTGTTCGACGTTATGCCGCCCGAGCCGATCGAGGATCATGCCCATCGGGTGACGAGTCTCCTCGCCGGCATGGCAGCCAGCGGTCTGACGTCGTCGCAGGTGATGGACTTCATCGACGAGCCCTTCGAACTTCTGAGGCTCATCGAGGCTGAGGGAGAACTCCCAATCCGTCTGCGATTCTCGCCGTGGGTTGAGCCCAAACACACCCCGGATGATTGGGCGCGCATTCTCGACTGGCAAAGCCAGGGCGGGCGCCGCTGGAAGGTCCACGGGGTGAAGTTCTTCCTCGACGGGACGATCGACGGGGGAACGGCTTGGCTCGAGAAGCCCGACACTCACGGCGAGTCGACTTCCTCGGTGTGGGGTAATCCGGCCGACTACGCGGCCGCAGTGCGATTCTTCCACGAGAACGGGGTCGGCACCGCGACACATGCGATCGGGGACGCCGCGATCCGGTGCGCCCTCACCACCATCTCGCAGTTGCCGGCCACGGGCTCCGGAGGAGCAGTCCACCGCATCGAGCACGCCGAGACTCTTCCGGACGAACTCGTGGATGTCTTCCCGGCATCCGGGGCGATCGCGAGCATGCAACCCACGCATTGCACTCATTTCGTTCGGGCGGACCACACCGACAATTGGTCCGAACGTCTCGGGCCTGAGCGCGCCCAACGTGCGTGGCGAACGGGCTCGCTCGCCAAAGCCGGGGTGACCCTCGCGCTCGGCTCGGACTGGCCCGTGGCTCCATTCGAGCCGCTCGCGATCATGGCCGACGCGCAACTGCGGCGCGACGTGGCTCTCCCCGACCTCGAACCCGTCGCACCTGAGGAGGGACTGACCGCTCTGCAGGCGCTCGAGGCCTACACGATGGGCGCCGCCATTGCGGCCGGGGTCGCTCACACGGAAGGCTCCATTGGTGTGGGCAAGGTCGCCGACCTGACGATCCTGGCGGCCGACCCCCTCGGGATCTCACCCGAACATCTCGTAGGTACCGCAATTCTTGCCACCGTGGTCGGTGGCAAGATCCAGTTCGCGGCGACAGGCCGATAGCGACGACCGGCTGAAAGCGACGACATTGTGAGCAACACCACCCCCACCGGCTTCGACTTCTTCGTGGCGGGGGCGCTGCCATCCCCGCAGATCACCGCGAGCGAGGCCGAGCAACTTGTCGCCGCCGAGTTCGGACTCACCGTCACCGCCCGATCACTCGGCAGCCAGCAGGATGCCAACTTTCTGCTGAGCGACGCGGAGGGCTCGCCTGTCGGCATGCTCAAGGTGTCGAACGGTGCCTTCGGCGAGGTCGAGATCGAGGCGCAGGATGAGGGCGCGGCCCGCATCGCCGAACGCCTCCCCGAACTCCGGGTCGCGACGGTGCTCGACCACACCACCTCGGGTCGGCCGAGTCGCGTGCTGCGGCCCGGCGACTCGGGTGAGGTGGTGCGCATCATTTCTTTCCTCGGCGGCGGGACGCTGACCGGGTCCAGCTACCTTCGACCGCCCGTTGTCGAAGGGCTCGGTGCGCTCAGCGGCATGGTGAACCGAGAGTTGAGCGACTTCGAGCACGAGGGAGTTCATCGCACGCTCCAATGGGACCTGCGTCATGCCACCAGAGTGATCGACGCGCTCGCACATCACGTGGACGACGCCCCGCGGCGGCGGGTTGTGGAGGAGGTGCGCCGAGTAGAGGGCGCCACGATCGATGGTCTCGCGCCGCGGCTGCCAGTGAGCGTCATCCACGGTGACATCACCGACGACAACGTGGTGCGCTCGGCGGACGAGCACGGTACACCCGATGGCCTGATCGACTTCGGCGACCTCAACACCGGATGGTCGGTTGCCGACCTCGCCGTCACGGTGTCATCGATCCTGCATCACGAGGCAGCGACCCCGTTATCGTCGCTGCCGGCCATCCGAGCATTTCACCGCGAGCGGCCGCTCACCGGCGACGAGGTGCAAGCGCTCTGGCCGCTCGTGCTGTTGCGTGGAGCCGTGCTCGTCGTCAGCGGCTGGCAGCAAGCCACCGTCGACACCGACAACGAGTACGCAAGCTCGGCACGTGACCACGAATGGCGCATCCTCGAGAATGCGCTCAGTATCCCCACGGCGGTGATGACCGCGCTCGTGCAACGCGCCGTCGGCGAGCCCGGCTCCCCGCGCACACTACCGATGTCCTTCCAGCCGATGCTCGACCCGCGGCTACGGATGACCACGGTCGACCTGTCGCCTGACTCCGACGCGATGGATGAAGGTGCGTGGCTTGTGACGGGGCGTGAGGATGCCCTAGCCCACGAGCAGCTGGCCGCCGGTGCCGACGCGGTGAGCACCATCCACCTCCAGCCGCGCCTCACGCGGTCGCCGCGCCTCTCCCGAGACGAGCCCGCGACTGCCGCGACCGGAATCGACCTCTGGTTCGGGCGCGACACCGAAGTGCTCGCACCATGGGCTGGGCGTCTGCAGTCGGACAGTGCAATGTATCCGGGCAGCCCCATCGAGCTCTCGCTGACCGACAACGTCGATCGTGATTCGCATGACTCTCACGGACTCGTCCTTCGGCTCCGGGCTGAGGGGGCAGACCTCCTCGCGTCGGGAGACCTCGGCTCTGGCGATCCCATGCTGCTGATGAAGGCCGGCTCGCGCCTGCGGATCACGGTCGCCGTTTCGGGGGTCGATGTGCCCGACTTCGTGCGGGCATCCGAAAGCGACGGATGGCGCGCCGTCGTCGTTGATCCACGTCCGTTGCTCGGCGGCACGAGCGACCCCATCGAGAATTCCGGTCGGAAGGCGGATGCCGACGAACTCGTGCATCAGCGTGAGCAGCACTTCGCTTCTGTGCAGGAGCACTACTACCGCCATCCACCTCGCATCGAGCGCGGGTGGCAGCACACCCTGATCGATACGGACGCGCGCTGCTACCTCGACATGGTGAACAACGTGGCCGCACTTGGGCACTCCCACCCCGGCGTCCAGCGGGCGGTCAGTCGGCAGCTTCGGCGCCTCAACACGAACTCGCGGTTCAACTACGGCTCGGTCGTCG
>JBDUDZ010000173.1:0-5053 GCA_040002635.1 Rhodoglobus sp. | reverse complement strand
CGCCGGAGCCCCATGCAGCCACCTCGACGTTGCCCTGCCGTCGGGAAACGTGCATCGTCGCGGCACCGTGCGGCGTTCGGGCGGTGCGCCAGATGCCCGATGCGTCTGTGCGCAGCGTTGGGTCGAAGTGGCCCCTGACGAGTGGGCGAAGGATGGCCGCCGGGTTCACGGGCAACGCGGGGGCGTACGTCGTGACGAGGGGCGCGGCATCCGCCGTCTCGGCCAGGGTCATGCAGGAAGGATACGCGCCAGCGCAGACGCCGCCTTAACGACGAGACGCCCCCGAAGTCTCGGGGGCGTCTCGGGGTAGTGCGAAGTTACTAGCTGCAGGTAACGGTCACGCCGCTGACATCGTGCACGCCGGGGCCAAGGTCGCCACACTGTGCGAGCAGGGCGCTTGCGCCGGCAACGCTGATGGCGATGGCGATGATCGAGATGATCAGGAAGATGAACCCGAGCACAATCGCGGCCGTCGCGGGGCCGTTCTTGAGACCAGCCTTCTTCGACTGGCCGCGGGCAATGAAGCCCAGGATGATGCCGAGGAGAGAAATGAAGAACGAGACGATCAGGGCGACGATGCCGAGGGTCTTGCCGTCGGACGCGACCGCGGGGACCGGTGCGGGTGCAGCTTGAGTCATTTTTATTGCTCCTAGAGATTCAGTAGTTTCCCAGTTTGGGCCACTGAGGAGCGACTCTAGCGGTGCAAGGTCTCGTGGCCAAGGGTGAAACGGTAGATGCAGCATGATTGATCCATGAGCATTGGAATCCTCACGAGCGGTGGTGACTGCCCGGGGCTGAACGCGGTAATCCGGGCGGCGGTTCTTAAGGGCATCCAGATCTACGACAAAGAGTTCGTGGGATTCCGGGATGGCTGGCGCGGCGTCGTGGAGGGCGATGTCGTCCCGCTCGCGCGCAAAGACATCCAGGGCATCGCCAAGCAAGGCGGCACAATTCTCGGTACCTCGCGCACCAACCCCTTCGAAGGCGAGGGCGGCGTCGACCGGGTCAAAGAGAACATGGAACGTCTCGGCGTCGAGTCGCTCATTGCGATCGGCGGTGAGGGCACGCTCGCTGCGGCCAAGCGGCTTACCGACGCGGGAATCAAGATCGTCGGCGTGCCCAAGACAGTCGACAATGACCTCTCCGCCACCGACTACACATTCGGCTTTGACACGGCTGTGGAGATCGCCACCGAGGCAATGGATCGACTGCGCACGACCGGTGACTCGCACGGGCGCTGCATGGTCGCCGAGGTGATGGGCCGCCACGTGGGCTGGATCGCGCTGCACTCGGGCATGGCCGCGGGCGCGCACGCGATCCTCATCCCGGAGCAGAGCACGAGCATCGAGCAGATCTGCGCGTGGGTGCAGTCTGCGAAAGACCGCGGTCGCGCACCGCTCATTGTCGTTGCTGAGGGGTTCAAGCTCGACACAATGGACGACGCTCACTCCGAACGCGGCCTTGACGCGTTCGGTCGCCCGCGCCTTGGCGGCATTGGCGACCAGCTCGCACCCGAGATCGAAGCCCGCACCGGGGTCGAGACGCGCGCGACAACTCTCGGCCACATCCAGCGCGGTGGCACACCCACGGCCTATGACCGAGTGCTTGCTACCCGCTACGGCATGGCAGCCGTCGACTCTGTAATGCACGGTCGCTGGGGTCGCATGGTCTCGCTCAGCGGAACAGCCATCACGCACGTTGCTTTTGAGGATGCCCTCGGCAAGCTCAACACAGTGCCACAGTCGCGCTACGACGAAGCCGCAATCCTGTTCGGTTAAGAGCTCGCCTCGTGGGAGACTGACTTCATGGCCAGCGCTTTCCTCATCATTGGTTCGGTCTTCCTTGGGCTCGCCGCCCTGATCCACCTCTACATCTTCTTCCTTGAGAGTGTGATCTGGTCAAAACCTTCGACCTGGAAGACCTTCGGTCTTGCCAACCAGGCCGACGCTGACACGGTGAAGCCGATGGCATATAACCAGGGTTTCTACAACGTGTTCCTTGCCATCGGCGTCGGTGTGGGGCTCGTCTTAGTCGGCACGCACACCCTCTCGCAGGCCGGGCTCGCGCTGGCGATTTTCGCCGGTGGAAGCATGGTGCTCGCTGCCGTAGTGCTGATCACGTCGTCGCCCACGCTCGCGCGTGCTGCGGCAATCCAGGGCATCGCACCGCTGGTGGGAATCATCTTCCTTGTGCTCGGGATTGCGACAGCCTGAATCAGTTTCGCACCCGGCACAGCGCCGGGCCTGCGGTTCGGCTTCGACTACTGGGCGGCCCGTGCAGCATGCTCGGCGAGGGCCGCGACAAGTGAATCCGCCGAACGATCCTCGGCGATCAGGTCGACGGTGACGCCGGCATCCCGCGCATCGAACGCTGTGCGTGGGCCGATGCAGGCGACGAGGGTGCCGTCGGGCAGCGGCGCAAGCTGGGCAGCGATCTGCCGGGCAACGCTGCCCGAGCTGACAAGGATGGCTCGAATTCGACCGGATGCGACATCCGCTCGCACTGACTCGGCGACCGGCACCCCGACTGTGCGGTAGGCGGCGACAAACTCTACGTCGAGACCCAGCTTGCCGAGGCCAGCCACCAGGTTAGGTTCTGCGATGTTTGACTGCGGCACGAGAACACGGCCGGCGATATCGGACTTCGGCCATTCCTTGACGAGTCCGCGCGCAGAATTATCGCCCGCTGGCACAAAGTCGACACGATAGCCGGCAAGTGCAAGGGCGGCCCCGGTAGTCTCGCCAACCGCAGCGATCTTTGTCGAATCCGGGATGCTCACACCGAGCCCCATGAGCACGTCGACTGTTGTAGCGCTGGTGATCACCAGCCAGTTGAACTGACCGTCCTGCAACTCATGCAGTGCATTGACCAGGGCCGCACCGTCGTCTGCGCTCGCAAAATTGATCATTGGCGCAATCACGGGTATCGCGCCGAAGGATCTGAGAGTCGCCGCGACGCCGTCACCCCACTTGCCGCCTCGGGGTACCAGCACGCGCCAACCGCTCAGCGGTTTGGCTGCCATGCGCCTATCCTCCCCTGCCCGGGGAGGCTCGCGCGAATCGACGACCTAGTCGTCGTCGCTCAAGACTGCCCATGCGACCACCGCGGCGACCGCAACGGCCGCCGCCACCGCACCGATGATCCACGGCAGCGGGTTGGCGTCGTATGAAGAACGGGCCCGGGTGGCAACCTCGCTGACGCGCTTGGGCACGTTGAGTTTGTCTTCAATGGCATCGAGGGTGTCTTCGAGGGCGGTGCGACTGCTGGCGATACGTGACTCGATGGAGCTCATGACTCTCGCTTTCCTATTCCCTTGAGGGCGTTGACGTCTTTCTTGACGCTCGAGATCGTCTTGGTGGGGGCGGGCGGCACGCCCTTCTTCAGGTTTGCCACCCCGATCAGCACGAGGATCACAGCGAACACCAGCAGCGCGCCGCCCACGATCAACGCTGCGGCCCAGGCCGGAAGCACTGTGGCGAGGCCGAGAATCGCCGCTGTGACGAAGACGGCGAGGGCGAAGAACAGGAACGCCCCGGCCCCGGCGAGCAGGCCGATGCCGATGCCTGCGTGCTTGAGCTTGCCGAGGATCTCGTCTTTCAACTGCTCAAGTTCGGCCCTGATCAGGTTCGTGATAAGACTGGGAATGTCCGCGATGAGCGTGAACAACGAGCGCTTGCGCGGCTCACCCCCGGTCGGGCGTGGGGTGGACATGGCTACTTAGTTGTCGTGCGCTTTGCCGCGGGCTTGCGAGCCGGGGCTTTCGAGCCGGAAACCTGGGATACGACCTTCTTGGCTCCGTCTGAGAGAAACTCGGCGACATCCGGTGCCTTGTCTTTGACGAACTCCTGCGCGTTGTCTACCTGCTTCTGCACGCGGGGGTCATTCCACAGCTTCTCGACAGCTGCCTTCATCTGGTCATACTTCTGACGACCGGCACGGGTGCCCAGGACATAACCGATACCGACTCCCACCACGAGGAGGATCTTGCCTTTCATGGGGCTCTCCAATTCTTTGCTGCTACTAGTTCAAACTTAGCCCCGCTACGTAAAAGTTGACGGGGGGTTTCGCAGCGTCGTTGGCGCGAGTACAGTCCATCCTCTCGCAATTCATGCCGAATGCAGCATGAATCTTCCTGGCGAACAATTACAACAGCTTGCCGGCACCAAGAGCGAGAAGTTCTGACGAAACCCTGACGGCGAGATCGCCCGCCGGATCTTGCACGTCGGCCACATAGAGCGCATGCGAACTGGTGATCCGCTCGCTGCCGTCGATTGAGTAAACGCGCGCAGAGAGAAAAAGCATCCCATCGTCGATCAACGCGTGCGCCCCCATCGGGGCTGAGCACCCTGCCTCGAGCAGGGCGAGCGTGCGGCGTTCAGCTTCGACGAGAATTCTTGACGTCGTGTGATCTAACGCTGCAACTCGCTTCTCCTCGCCGGCGCGAACCTCGATGGCAAGGGCGCCCTGCCCCGGAGCCGTGGGCCAGCCGTCAAGCTCCAGGTACTCCGTGATCACGTCAAGGCGGTTCAGGCGATGAAGCCCAGCGGCGGCGAGAATGACTGCGTCGTACTCGCCACTGGCAACCTTGCCCAAGCGGGTATCGACATTGCCGCGAATATCGAGCACCTCGAGGTCGGGTCGACGCGCGCGCAGTTGGGCGGCACGGCGCGGTGAACCGGTGCCGACGCGGGCGCCCGCCGGGAGGCCGTCAATCGAGAGCCCGTCGCGCGCGCAAACCGCATCTCGGGCATCCACTCGCTTCGGGATCGCGGCGATTGACAGGCCACGGAGGGGGGTGGTCGGCAGGTCTTTGAGCGAGTGAACTACGACATCCACGTCACCGGCAAGCAAGGCATCACGCAGAGCGCTCGCGAAAACGCCGGTGCCCCCGAGCGACGAGAGTGAGTCGGTGGAGCGGTCGCCCTCGGTCAATATCGTCACGATTTCGGGAGCGACACCCGTCTTCGCGGCGAGCGCGCTTGCGACGGTGCCGGTCTGGGCGACGGCGAGGGCGCTTCCGCGAGTTCCGATGCGCAGTGTCGCGCTCACGGGG
>JBDUDZ010000172.1:0-5069 GCA_040002635.1 Rhodoglobus sp. | reverse complement strand
GAGGGCCAGTACCACCGCCGCTACATGGTGCACGGCACCAGTCATCACCTCGGCATCGACGTGCACGACTGCGCCCAGGCGCGACGCGACTTCTACCACGACGGCGTCATCGAGCCCGGGATGATCTTCACTATCGAGCCCGGCCTCTACTTCCAGGTCGATGACCTGACGGTTCCCGAGGAGTTCCGCGGCATCGGCGTGCGGATCGAAGACAACATCCTCGTCACCGAGTCGGGCGCCGAAAACCTGTCGATCGGCATCCCGCGCACCGCCGACGAGGTTGAGGCCTGGCTACGCCGCTAACTACTCCGCAGGATGCTGCTGCAGCGTCTGCTGCGCCTTCGCCGTGAGCTGCGGGTCGATGATGATCTGGTAGTTCGAAGCCAACACCTGGTGGGTGGAGGTGAAGTCGCGGCTGCGGCGGTTAATCGCGTAGGTGACGAGGCCGAAGACGACACCGAAGCCGGCGCCGATCAGGATCGCGGCACCGACGAAGGCGAATGCTGTAGCTGACGACGGCGAGAAGATGAAGAACACCAGGCCGAAGAACAGGCCGAGCCACGCACCGCTGGCGGCACCGGCGAGCGCGGCACGACCCCAGGTCAGTTTGCCGGTCACTCGCTCGACAGTCTTGAGGTCGTTGCCGACGATCGAGAGCTTTGACACCTCAAAGTCGGCCTTGGCGAGGCGGTCTACGACGCCCTGCGCTTCGACATAAGTGTCATAGGTGCCGAGCACATCGCCCTTGGGAACTGACGGACGGAGGAGGCCGCGCGGGCCGAATGCATTCTGGTTGCTCACGGGGACAGCATACTCAGGGCAGGTAGCACGGCGGGGGTAGGGGTGCTTGAGTAAGCTCAGTGCTGTGAGCACGACGACGAGGGTCTTCGCTGCCCGACTTGTCGGGTGCTCCGTTTTCGACCCCAACGGCGACAAGGTCGGCAAGGTTAGAGACGTTCTCGTTGTCTACCGCACCCACGCGAGCCCACGAGTTGTCGGGATGATCGTCGAGGTTCCCGGCAAGCGCCGAGTATTCCTGTCTATCGGCCGCGTCACGAGCATCGGCTCGGGCCAGATCATCACTACCGGCCTCATCAACTTGCGGCGCTTCGAACAGCGCGGTGGCGAACTGCGCGTCATGGCCGAGCTCCTGGGTCGTAAGGTGCGCCTGCGCGACGGCTCTGGCGAGGCAAGCATCGAAGATGTCGCAATCGAAGAGGTGGGCCTCGGCGAATGGGAGGTCAGCCAGGTTTTCCTTCGGCGACCGAAGGCATCCGGTTCCCCGTTCGGCAAAGGAGCCTCAGTCTTCGCCACCTGGGCCGAACTTATCGAAGATGCAGCGCCGGGCGCCGCTCAATCCGCCACACAGCTTGTGGCTAGCTACGCTGACCTGCTGCCCGCAGACCTGGCGAGCGCCATGCTCGACCTGCCAGAACAGCGCATGATCGAGGTCGCCGAAGAACTCTCCGACGACCGCCTTGCTGACGTGCTTGAAGAGATGCCCGAGAACGAGCAGGTCGACATCCTCAACCAGCTCGACGATGATCGCGCCGCCGACGTGCTCGACCAGATGCAGCCGGATGACGCGGCAGACCTCATCGCGCACCTCAGCGACGAGCGCGGCGAGGCACTCCTCGAACTCATGGAACCGGAGGAGGCAGAGGATGTCCGCTTCCTGCTGTCTTACGCCCCGGATACCGCTGGCGGCCTGATGACCACCGAGCCGATCATCGTCTCGGGAGATGCGACTGTCGCGGAGGGCCTCGCCCTGATCCGCCGGCACGAACTCGCGCCCGCCCTTGGTGCCGCGATCTGCGTGACGCTGCCGCCGTACGAGCCGCCGACCGGGCGCTTCCTTGGCATGGTCCACTTCCAGCGGATGCTGCGCTACCCGCCTAACGAACGGCTCGGCACTCTGCTCGACACCACTCTCGAGCCCGTTCGCGCTGACACGAGCGCCGCGGAGGTCTCTCGCATTCTCGCGAGCTACAACCTCGTCTCGGTGCCTGTCGTAGACGAGAACCACCGTCTGGTCGGGGTGGTGACCATTGATGATGTCCTCGACTATCTGCTGCCTGATGACTGGCGAAGTACCGACTCGGAAGAGCGAAAGCTCTCCCCGACGACTTCGACCGCAGCGATTCCCCTGCCCGTGAAAACGGCGCTGAAGGGAAGGAGGACACCCAGTGGCACGCGTACCTAACGGCCGACAGGCCCGCAACGACAACCGCCTCGACTCCCCCAAGGGGCTGAGGACGAATTTCCCGCTGTTCCAGAGCCGCGATCGCTTCGGTCGGTTCACGGAGGCGATCGCCCGCGGCATGGGCACGCCATGGTTCCTGTTCGGGCTGTCAATCTTCGTCGTCATCTGGATGCTCTACAACACGATCGCTCCGGGAAGCTGGCGTTTCGACTCCGCGGCGATCGGGTTCACGGCGCTCACGCTCATCCTGTCGCTGCAGGCCTCATACGCCGCGCCGCTGATCCTGCTTGCCCAGAACCGGCAGGATGACCGCGACCGCGTGCAGATCGAGCAGGATCGCCAGCGCGCCGAGCGCAACCTCAACGACACGGAATACCTGGCTCGCGAGATTGTTGCCCTGCGCCTGGCGATGAAAGACATGGCGAGCAAAGACTTCATTCGTGCAGAGCTGCGGTCGCTGCTGGAAGACCTCGATAGGGACAAGAACGAGAGCAAGACCGAGTGACCCTGACGCCGGCTGAGCTGGCCGAGGCGCAGATTGCCAGCCACATCTTCCTGAACCTGCATAAGGTCATCGACCCCGAAATCCGCCGACCGGTCACCGAGCTCGACATGGTGGGCGGGGTGTCCGTCGACGCGGCGGGTGTGGCATCCCTCACTCTCAAGCTGACGATTGTCGGATGCCCGGCCGCCGACACCATCGAACGTGACGTGCGCGAGGCAGTGGCCGCGGCTCCTGGCGTAACCGGCGTGCAGCTGACCGTCACGGTCATGACCAAGGACGAACGGGATGCGCTTACCGCCAAGCTGCGCGGTGGCCGACCCAAGACCCTGCAGTTCGGCCCCGATTCGCTCACCCGCATCTACGCAATCACCAGCGGTAAAGGTGGTGTGGGCAAGTCGACTGTCACGGCGAACCTCGCCGTCGCCATGGCAGAGCGCGGGCTGCGGGTCGGCATCGTCGACGCTGATGTGTTCGGTTTCTCCATTCCGGGCCTCCTCGGCATTCCGGATGCCAAGCCCACCCAGGTCGGCGAGATGATCCTGCCGCCGGTGGCCCACGGCGTGAAGGTGATCTCGATTGGCATGTTTGTTGAAGCGAACACCGCAGTCTCTTGGCGCGGCCCGATGCTGCACCGCACAATCCAGCAGTTCCTCACCGACGTATACTTCGGCGACCTCGACGTGCTGCTCATCGACCTGCCGCCGGGCACGGGCGACGTCGCGATCTCGCTGGGCCAGCTGCTGCCCCAGGCTGAGGTCATTGTCGTCACCACCCCGCAGGCGGCGGCGGCGGAGGTTGCCGAGCGCAGCGGACTCGTTGCGCGCCAGACCGGGCAGCGCGTGATCGGGGTCATCGAGAACATGGCCGGGCTTGTGCAGGCCGACGGCAGCGTGCTTGAGCTCTTCGGATCCGGGGGCGGGGCGGATGCGGCATCCCGCCTGTCGACGCCTGAGCAACCGGTCACCGTGCTCGGGTCGATCCCGCTGAGCCTGCCACTGCGCGAGGGCGGGGACGCGGGCCTTCCCGTCGTGCTCGCCCGCCCGGATGACCCGGCCGCCCGGGCCATCGCGTCTATCGCCACCGCGCTCTCGCACCGGCCGCGCGGCCTCGCGGGGCGCAAGCTGGGGCTCGACCCGAGGTAGCAATCCGCGAAGCCGCAGTTCAGGGGCGGGGTTCGACCACTCGCGCGATCAGCTCGGTCAGCAATCGCTCGGTGAGCGGCGCGGGCAGGACCGCGATGAGCGCGAGGAACGGCGCCATGCGGTCGGGCAGTCCGCCAGATTCCGACGCGAGGCCGATCCCGGCGAGGATCGCGAAGGCGGTCTCCGAGTCGAGCGGTGGTGCGACCGGCGAGGTGAGACCCGCCACCATTGCCGGCGGAAGTGCGCCGAGCACGTCGGCCGGGGACACAGCGGGGATGCCGCGCACCTCATCCGCGGCCGTCACCAGTGCGCTCGAGAGCTCGGCGAGCACCGCCTCGGTGACCGGTGTCACAGTGAGGTGCGTAGTGTGCGGCAGCGTGGTGCCGTCCGTCTGGGTGAGGCCCGGCTGCAGCTGCAGCAGCCAGCCGTGGGCGCGAGCCTGGTCGGCCCAGTGGTGGGGATCGACCTGGCGGTCGGCGGCCATCGCGTCATCCGTGGCGACGGCAAGGAGCGGACCAACCGGATCACCCACGACGCGCAAGCCTTCGATGCCGCCGATCAGCGCGCGCAGAGCGATCGTCGAGCGTTCGCACGACGCGGCAAGCGCGGCGAGCCCGTCGCGCCCGAGCGCCCGGGTGATCGCCCAGCCTGCTGCCAGCGGACCGGCAGACTTCGAGCCGAGGATCGTCGGGTTGACCACCGGGTAGCCCGGCCAGCGCGTCGTGGTGAAGAACTGGGCGCGCTGTCGGTCGCGACCGCGCTGCAGCAGCACAGAGACCCCCTTGGGCGCGTAGCCGAACTTGTGCAGGTCGGCGCTGATCGAAGTGACACCGGGCACTCGGAAGTCCCAGTCGGGAAGGGTCGACCAGAACGGCAGCACCCAGCCGCCGATGCAGGCGTCGACGTGGCAGGGGATGCCGAGATCCGCCGCGGCTGCCGCGACCTCGGCGACGGGATCGAGGGCGGCGTGGGGATAGCTGGGCGCGGAGACGACGACGAGCGCGACATCCGACCCCATTTTCGCGATCAGGACCGCGGCATCGACGCGGCCATCGGGCAGTACCGGGACCAGGTCGAGCGTGAGCCCGAAGTAGTGCGCGGCCTTCTGGAACGCCGCATGCACGGTGACGGGAGCGAGCAGCCGCGGCTTGTCGGCGCCGCGGTAGTTGTCGCGCGCCGTCTTCACCGCGAGCAGGCAGCTCTCGGTGCCACCGGTCGT
>JBDUDZ010000171.1:0-5166 GCA_040002635.1 Rhodoglobus sp. | reverse complement strand
CGGGCGCTTCTCCTTGTCAAGACGGTGCGGCCAGATGACCTGGAAAGGGTTGCGCTCGCTGAAGAACCGGTTGTTGTAAGCACGCGTACCGGGCCGGAATCCGGGCACCTCGGGAAGCGCAGGCTGGTGGTGCACGCGCACCTTCGCCGGTTCGAGCGCGAGCATCTCGGTGATAATTCCCGCTGTGACCGAATTGTCGGTGACAATTCCACTGATCTGGTCGAGATATGCTCGTTGGCTGTCGTCAGTGATCGGGTTCACCGGGTACCCCGCCCCGATTCGGTCGAAGGCGAACAGGGTGAGGAAGATCGGCATCGTGGAAGCTAGTTGGTTGCCGTAGAGCTGGAGTGAGTTCGTTACATCGAAGCAGTTAACAGATACGACTAGCTCGGGGGCGACTAACAAGAGTGCTTGTGCAAGGATGCGCCGCTGCTGGTCAGGAGTGAGATCCCGAATACCCTGCGACACCTGGACGAAGTGCACTCCTGGCGGAACGAGGTGCCGCAGCGTCTTCGATGGAGTGTAGGTAGCCAGCATCGTCACGCCGCCGCTGAAGCGGTCGGTGGCGGCGAGCGCGCGCGCGTAATTCAGGGACACGAGGTCGGCCCCGCCTATCCCTACCCACGGCACGGCAACGATTGCTCGGGAGCGCGCTTGCAGTTCGCCGACAAGATCCACGAGCAACTGAGAGTAGTTGTCCTCATGCGTCTCCCATACAGGTACCGACGCGTAGCCGTTGGCCGTCCAGGAGATCGCGGGCTCGATCTCAGCGGCGCGCAGAAGATGGTCGACCACCGCGGCTGGAACCTGACGCGCACGGCTAGTGCGCGCTCTGCCTGATTGTCCCCGGTAGATGTTCACGGCTAGCGCGTAGAGTCGCTCTTTGCTTCCCTGGCTCAGGCCCGCGAAGACTACCCGGGCGATTGGGCGAACGAGCTTATAGCCCTTGCGAGCTCCGCGCTTGAGGTAGTCCCGAGCACTGGATGCAGCCTGCAACCGAGGGTCCTCGTGGGTGCTCGTGGGCATCGCTTCTGCGAGGCCCGTGAGGTCGAATGACGGCATGATCGATCGCCCGTGCCGGTTGTTGACCCCGCCGTGCTCCCTGACCCTGTAGAAGAAGATCGTTCCGGGCACGGGCCGGTGGGGGACTCTCGCGATGGATGTCTCGATGTTCCAGAGCCAGTCTTCGGGGCCGAATCCCTTCTCGGGAGCAATGGAGCGGTAGGGGTGGTCCAGGTAGGTCGCGCGGTGCGCTATTGACGACGAGGGCCACATATTGTCGCGGATAAGATGCAGATAGTCCACGTCCTCGGTAGCGGGGATGTTCCAAATAGCCGAACGTGCTCCGAAGCTCACGACGGTGGCCGGGTGGACGATTATTGGGATAGCTGAATCCTCAAGGGCCCTGATCCCTGCAGTGAGATAGTTCGAAGACACAAGGTCGTCCCCGTCGCAGAATGCAACGTACTTCCCACGGGCCGCTTCTGCCCCAGCGTTGCGGCTGGCGCCCGCGTCGCCATGCGACACCTCGACTAGCCTCACCGGCACGGGGCTTCGCCCTGGCTCGACCCAACGTCTGGCTTCCCGCAAAGTGTCATCCGTCGCGGTGTCGAGGACAACAACCAATTCGCAGGACCGTCCCGCGGCCTGAGCCTCCGAGATTGCTGCCACAACGCTTCGCAGTGTGGGGCGCAACAGGCGCCCCTCCGAGTGCGCGTTGACAGACACCGAGAGGATGAAATCATCGGCCAACACGTCATCCTTGTCCACTTAGAGTTCCGCTTCTCAGGAGAGGTCGATCTCGGCGCGGAATGCCGAGTAGTCGCGAATGTAGTCGTCGGGGTCATAGCTATGTGACGCGAACACGACGAGGATCGCATCGGAAGAATATGCGTATTGCGTGCCCCAGGTCAGGGGTGGCATGTAGAGCCCCACGCTTGGATCGTCCAGCTGGTGCTCAACACGGGATGCCCCGTCGTCAGTCACCGCTTTGACGGAGCCGTTCACGCAGACGAGAAACTGATGGCACTCGCGGTGCGCGTGTTCGCCTCGCACGTCGCGAGAGGGAACCCCGTACACGAAGAAGAAACGCTGCGGTGCGAAGGGGAAACGATCTCCAAATTCGAGGGCCACCAGGCTTCCGCGCATATCGACGGCGGTGGTAAGGCGCATCAAGCGTGCACCGTCGAGTGCATCGGACTCTGAGACCGCGTCGACATGCGGCTGCGGAGCAAGGCGTCGATTATTGGTGTCGGTGTACCCCGTTACCTGTGCCGGGTTGCCAGCGGCGATGGCGTGCGCGGGGACGTCGAGCGTGACCACCGAGCCCGGCATCGTGATTGCCTTGCGGCCGACTTTCACGCCCGCGAGCACGACGGTTCCGGCGTTGATCATCGCGCCCGGACCGATGACTGTCATCGCCTGTTCCAGACCCGGGTCGGAATCCGGGGAGCCCGGCGCGAATGTGACATTGGGGCCGATGATGGCACCAGCCCCGATCCTGACGGATCCCCAGACCTGCGCACCGCCCTGGACGACGACGCGATCATCGAGCGTCACGTCGGGGCCGATGGAGACGTTCTCTTCCACCTTCACGTCGCGCCCCAGCACGGCCCCAGATGAAATTCGGCTGAAGGCCGCCACTGTGCTCCCTTCACCGATGTCGACTGCACCGACGATGGATTGGGGGTGGATCGAGGGGGTGGACACAGGACTAAACCCTAGTTGCCCGTATCACCGGAGCGCGCCGATAGCTGCGCACACATCATCGATCTCCTGCTCGGTCATCTCGGGGAAACAGGGAAGCGATAGCACCTCGCCCGAAACACGTGAGGTCACTGGCAGCGTCACCCGTTGGACCGCAAAGCCTGGCTGGTCGTAATCTGGCACCGGAAAGTGCACGTCAGTGCGCACGCCGAGATCGAGTAACTGGCGGCGAACATCGTCTCGTTTGGTGCTGCGTCCAACTGCCAGGTGGGCTACGTGCTGCGGCCCGTCCGCGGGGAGGATTTGTAGTAACGCCCGGTCGACACGCGTTGCGGCTCGCCCATATCGGCTGACGATCTCGCGGCGTCGCTCGTTGAACCCATCGAGCTGGGGCAACCTCAGGCGCAGGTAGGCGGCCTGCAATTCGTCCAGCCTCGAGTTCACTCCGCCCTGGAGCTCGACGTGGTACTTCTCGTCCCAGCCATACTGGCGCAGTTGACGCACTCGAGCGGCGAGCCCGCCGTTCGAGGTGACAACTGCCCCGCCGTCGCCCATTGCTCCAAGGTTCTTAGTGGGGTAAAAACTGATTGCTGCGATATCCCCCCAGGTTCCCGCCATCCTGGATCCTCGCCGGGCGCCGATTGATTGGGCGCAGTCCTCCAGAACCCGCACTCCGCGATCCCTGCAGAGCGCGAGGAGATCATCAATATCGGTGAGCAAGCCGTACAGGTGTGTGACAACGACCACGCCGACATCGTCGGTGAGCACACCATCGAGCGCATTCACATCCAGGCACAAGGAGTCTTCGTCGACGTCGGCGTATGAAACGGTGAATCCCGCGCGCCGTGCAGCAGTGGTGGAGTATCCGCCAGCATTAGCGGCGGTGACAATCGTCGAACGGCCGGGTGGCATGGCCGCCTTCATCGCCAGTTCCAGGGCGTCCGTGCCTGATGCCAGCCCGATTGCATGTTCAACGGCGAGGTAGGCGGCGAGCTCCTTCTCGAAAAGCGCGTGCTCGGGGCCTTGCACGACGTAGCCGGATTCAAACACACGACGCGTTGCGTCCAGCATGGCGGCAGCGTCACGGGCGATGCCGCGGGACAGGTCGTTCAGCGGCACTGGCTGGCGGGCCTCGGTCACGGCGGCATCCTTGTTTGTTCTAGGAAATCAAACAACTCTACCGACGGCCCACTATTCATCGCCGATCGACGCGACGTCTTCGCCGATGAGCACCAGCTCGAAGTCGATGGTGGCGATCCGTCTGCTCCCTGGTCCCCGATCCGTCACTGCACCAGGCGGTTCAGAAGACAAGTCGTCTGTTATGTGGCTGGCGGTGACACGGAGGCCGTCGACGATCACCGACTGGTACTCCGGGAAGGTGAATGCGCGGATCCTATTGCGCAATTCATAGGCAGTGCGAGCGAAAGTAGGCACCGGGTTGCCGTAGTCGAGGTCTGACTTGCTGTGGTAGCTGGAGCCCTCGGCCGGCTGGGAGGTAGCGACATACGTCCCGTCCAGCAACGAGTCGATGTGAGAAACGAAGAGTTCGGTGCCGTGACGAATGTAGTTCAGGTAGAGATCGCGGCCGGTGTCATCCGCTCCAATGCCGAACCGGGTCTGCGCGATGATCGGTCCCGTATCGATGCCGCGGGCGATCCGGTGAAGAGTCACCCCCGACTCGCTGCGGCCGTCGAGGATGGGCCAGATCGACGTGGACATTCCTTTATCAGCCGGTAGCAGGGAAAAGTGGATGTTGAACAGCGCCGTGCTCGTCGTTTGCTCGGTGTGCAGCAGCCTGTCGAACTCCAATGAGAAGAAGTGCAGCTCGTGCCTGGAGTACACGTCTTTGAGCTGCACAATCTCGAATCCGGGAGTGATTTGCGCGAAATGCCGGAGGGAAGGCTGCCAGTCGGGGCGTCCTTCGTCGGTGCGATTGGGGACTACCAGGACCGGATCATGGTGACCGCGGGCATCGGCAGCCTCGCGCACGGCGATTGCGCCCGCCACAGCCATGCTCGTCTTGCCGGCGACTACGAGCGTGGGACCTGACACGGGGCTCAAGCAGCCGCAGGCAGGTCGAGGCCGAGGCGACGAGCGTACGTCCGCTTTATGCGCCGCAACCCACCGGGAAGCCGGATCGTGCGCAGCGCTCGCGCAATCCATTGCTGGGGCGAGGCGGCATACGCCCAGCGGAGCACGTCGCGAACCGCGGGGGTCGCCTCGAGCTTGCTGAGCTCGCTGGCGAGCTCGATGAGGCGCCGGGCGATTGTGCCATCGTCCTCAGCGCTCAGCCCAATGTGCTTGGCGAGCATCGCGGCCTCGCTGCGAAGTAGGGCGGCGCGTCGTTTCGGATTGCGGAACATTCCTGTCCCCACGACGCGATAGCAGGCAACTAATCCGGGGGAGTAAGCGAGGGAATAGTCGACGGCAAGGCGCATCCACATGTCGTAGTCCTCGAAG
>JBDUDZ010000170.1:0-5166 GCA_040002635.1 Rhodoglobus sp. | reverse complement strand
GCGAGCGCGGGCGCGCGATGGCGGATGCCGCGGCCCTCGAGCCCACCGGAATGTCAGCGGTCATCGGCGGCGACGAGGCCGCCCTGCTCGAGCGTCTCGCCGAGCTCGGCCTGCAGCCCGCGAACTTCAATGGTGGAGGGCAGATCGTGGTGGCAGGGTCACTGCCCGCCCTCGCCCAGCTCGCCGAAAACCCTGTCGCGGGCACTCGCGTAATCCCGCTGCAGGTCGCCGGCGCCTTCCACACCCGCTACATGCAGCCCGCCGTCGCCCAGCTCGAGTTCTTCGCCGCGGGCCTCGAGAAGCACGACCCGACGCTGCCGATCTGGACGAACCGCGACGGCTCGCTCGTGGAAAGCGGTGAGCACTTCGTCGAACTCATGGTCGGCCAGGTGTCTTCGCCGGTGCGCTGGGACCTGACCATGGAATCGCTCGCCGCGCACGGCGTGACCGGTATCGTCGAACTCGCCCCCGCCGGGGCGCTCGTGGGTCTCGCTAAGCGCGGCCTCAAGGGTGTGCCGAGCGTGGCGGTAAAGACCCCGGACGACTTGGCCGCGGCATTCGACATGATCGACGGGACAGTATGACCAACGGAGCAGGCGCATGACACACCCCACCCTCAAGCAGTCGCACGGGGCGCAGTTCACCCGCATCCTGGCTTTCGGTGCCGCCCGCGGCGAACTTGTCGTGCCGAACTCCGAGCTGGTCGAGGCGATCGATTCCAGCGACGAATGGATCCAGCAGCGCACCGGGATCATCACCCGCAAGCGCGCCCCCAAGGGCGTCGACGCCATCGACCTCGCCGAGATCGCCGGCCGTGAAGCGATCGAGAAGTCGGGCATCCGGCCAGACCAGATCGGCGCCGTGCTCGTCTCGACGATCAGCAATGTGGCGGTGACACCCTCGATGTCAGCTCTGCTTGCCGAGCGGCTGGGTGTCTCACCTGCCCCCGCGTACGACATCAGTGCCGCCTGCGCCGGGTACACCTATGGAATCGCCCAGGCCGACGCCCTCATCCGCGCCGGTGCCGCCGAGTACGTGCTGGTCGTGGGCGCCGAGAAGCTCTCCCAGTACGTGCACCCCAACGACCGCTCGATCTCGTTCCTGCTCGGCGATGGCGCCGGGGCCGCGGTGGTCGGCCCCGCCGACGCGCCCGGAATCTCGGCGACCGTCTGGGGTTCGGACGGATCGAAGTGGGATGCCGTCGGCATGAACGCGACATTCGAGGAGTACCTCGACAAGGTCAAGCCCTGGCCCACGATGCGCCAGGACGGACAGGCGGTCTTCCGCTGGGCGGTATGGGAGATGGCGAAGGTCGCGAAGCAGGCGCTGGATGCCGCGGGCGTGACGGTCGACGACCTCGCCGCGTTCGTCCCCCACCAGGCAAACATGCGCATCATCGACGAACTCGCCAAGCAGCTCAAGCTTCCCGAGTCGGTGATGATCGGTCGGGACATCGCGACCACCGGCAACACCAGCGCCGCCTCGATCCCCTTGGCTACGCACCGACTGCTCGAAGAGCATCCCGAACTCAGCGGCGGGCTCGCCCTGCAGATCGGCTTCGGCGCGGGCCTGGTCTACGGCGCCCAGGTTGTCGTGCTGCCCTGACCCACGCCACACATCCCTGCCCCCACACCCTGGCCCAAGCCCCGGTGGCGCGGTCGCTCCCCTAAACTGGCTAGCGGTCACATCACACCCCCAAGGAGAAAACAAAATGGCATTGTCCACCGAAGAAGTCCTGGCCGGTCTGGCCGAACTCATCAACGACGAAACCGGCATCGCGACGGACACGGTCGAGCTGGACAAGTCGTTTACTGACGACCTGGACATCGACTCCATCTCGATGATGACCATAGTCGTCAACGCCGAGGAGAAGTTCGACGTGAAGATCCCCGACGAAGAGGTAAAGAACCTCAAGACCGTCGGCGACGCAGTGAGCTTCATCACCGGCGCCCAGGGCTAAGTACCCCACGTCGCGGCTGGCCGGCGGGCACGACCCGACCGGCCACCCGCGCGACCGCTCTATGAGAAATGTTGATATGACCAAGAAGATCGTTGTTACAGGAATCGGCGCGACGTCGCCTCTCGGCGGGACCGCCCCTGACTCCTGGCAGGCACTCCTGGCAGGCGAATCCGGAGTCCACACGCTCACGCAAGACTGGGTCGCCGAACTAGACCTCCCTGTGACATTTGCCGCCGAGGCGAAGGTGCGGCCCGAAGACGTGCTGGAGCGTGTCGAGTACAAGCGCCTCGATCCCTCCAGCCAGTTCGCCCTGATCTCTGCCCGCGAAGCGTGGGCGGATGCCGGCTCGCCCGAAGTGGACCCGATCCGGGTCGGCGTCGACTATTCGACCGGCATCGGCGGCCTGTGGACCCTGCTCGACGCATGGGACACCCTCAAGTCAAAGGGACCCCGTCGCGTTCTTCCGATGACTATTCCGATGCTCATGCCGAATGCCGCATCCGCCGCGATCAGCATGTCTCTTTCTGCACGCGCCTTCTCCCGCACCGATGTCTCTGCCTGCGCGTCGAGCACCGAAGCCATCGCGAACGCCTACGACCACCTGCAACAGGGTCTCGCAGACATCGTGCTGGCCGGCGGCACCGAGGCGGTAGTGCATCCACTGCCGATCGCGTCGTTTGCGGCAATGCAGGCGCTCTCCAAGCGCAATGACGACCCTAAGACCGCATCACGTCCCTACGATCTCACTCGTGATGGCTTCGTGCTCGGCGAGGGAGCCGGCACTATCGTGCTGGAAACCGAGGAGCATGCGCTGGCACGCGGAGCTCGAATCTACGCCGAACTCGCCGGCGGCGCCGTGACAAGTGACTCGTACCACATCACCGCTCCCGACCCTGAGGGGTCGGCGGCAGCGCGCGCCATGCTCGGCGCGCTCGCCCAGGCCGGCGCCGCGCCATCTGATGTCATCCATATCAACGCGCACGCGACCAGCACCCCGGTCGGTGACATCGCCGAGTACAACGCGATGCTGCGAGTCTTCGGCGACCATCTGCCCAACATCGCGGTCTCGGCCACGAAGGCATCTACCGGCCATCTGCTGGGCGGCACGGGCGCGCTGGAGGCGATCTTCACGATCCTCGCGCTGCACCACCGCACCGCGCCGCCAACGATCAACCTGACGTCGCAAGACCCGGCTATCCCGCTCGACGTCGTGACGTCGCCGCGCGACCTCGGCGCTGGTCCGCTGCTGGCGATCAGCAACTCGTTCGGTTTCGGCGGCCACAACGCGGTCGCCGCGTTCCGCAGCTACGGCGACTGAGTACCGGCTCCCGTCCATCGTCATCACTCAGGGCTGTTCATAATTCAGGACTCTGTGGTGTCAGAGTGGCCAGGGTGGCGGATGCCCGAACCATTGGCCACTTCGCTCACGCGAGCAACACACAGTCCTGAATTATGAAGGGTGCGGAGAGACTCCGCGCACGGGCCGGCACGAGTCGTGGATCAGGCACTCACCGTCGAAACGCTGCAGATCATCTTCGGTGACGAGACGTTCAAGCTGCTCGAGATCTATGAGCGGTGGTGCCACCCGATCAACGAGCTCGCCGAACTCAGTGTCAATATTGATTGTCTGCATCCAGGCCATGCGTCAACCCACCTTATGCAGCCATACGACTGCGGAATCCTGGCTCGCGTGGCGGAATGCCTCGAGCTCATCATCCCAGGCCTGCCCAAGCGCAAGCCGGAGTTCACGGTGCAGCTCGATGGCGTTGGCCCCGGCGACATCCATTGCATAGCGCACCCGATCTTCGGGGATCACCACGTTGCCCGCGGTGTCGGTCTGCGCGAAGAATATCCCGAGGTCGGGGGTATGCATCCAGCGACCGCCATCGGTACCGAGACCTGCATCTTCGGTGACTTCGAAACGCAGGTGCTCCCAGCCGCGTAACGCGGAGGCGAGCTTCGCACCGGTGCCGCGCTCGCCCTCCCAGTAGAACTCGGTGCGCTGCGCACCCTTGAGCACCGGTTGCACGTCCCAGTCGAAGTTGACGGCGCGCTCAAGAGCTCGCCCGGCCGCCCACTCGATATGCGGGCAGAGAGCACGAGGAGCGGAGTGCACAAACAGCACTCCGCGAGCATTTGGTGCAGTCACGATTTGTACTCCGTTCCGGTTGGATGCGACTTCCCCATCGACCCAGTGGAACGGCACGTGCAAGAGCACGTCGTGAATATTCGGTTGTGCGCTAATTATGGCTGATTGGGCCACCAAATGACAAGGCTGTCATTCGTGCGTGTCGTCAGGGCTTCGCCGGGCGTCCCCGGCGAACCGGCTCGGCATCGATTGCGAACTGCTGCGCATCGCCGAGACGTGCCTCGCAGTGATCGAGCCAGGAAAGCTCGGCTTCCGCGCCGAAAACGAGGGAATCGATAACCAGTTGCCGTGCGAGGGTTGCGCTGGGCTCGGCGCGGTAGCGGGCGAGGGCGGCCGCAGTCGCCTGGCGCTGCGTTGTGAGGATTGCCGCAGCATCCGCGCCCGGCAGGGTGAGGGCAAGGGCGAGTTTGACCGCCAGCTCGTCACGAGAAGCAATCGGACGATCAACGGGAGTCGAGAACCAGCCGCGGGCGGCGGTGCGGCCTGCGGGGGTGATCTCGTAGTAGACGTGCCCCTCGTCGTCGGTCTCACCCGAGGTTACAAGTCCGTCGCGCTCCAGCCGATCCAGGGTGGTGTAGACCTGCCCGACGTTAAGCGGCCAGGTGCCGCCCGTGCGGCGCTCGAATTCGAGCCGCAGCTGATATCCGTAGCAGGGCTTCTGGTCGAGGATCGCGAGAAGACTCTGCCGGATCGTCATGATGGGTACACGGTATAGCTTTTCCGACTCCCGCCTACTTGGCCTCGCCGTAGCTGTCGACTATGGCCACGGTCAGCGGGAACACGGCCGGGATCTCGCCGAACAGCAGGCGCCCCGCCTCCGCAGCAGACTCACGGATGAGAGCGGCGACCCGCTCTGCACTGGCTGCTGGGCAATGCACCACGACCTCGTCATGCAGGAAGAACACGAGGTGCGCGGTCTCGGTCAGCCACGCTCCGGCAGAATCCTCGTTGAGTCGGCGGCGGATGCTCGCCATCCAGCACAGTGCCCACTCGGCCGCGGTTCCCTGCACGATGAAGTTGCGCGTGAAGCGCCCCCAGGCGCGAGCGCGCTCACGGG
>JBDUDZ010000169.1:0-5260 GCA_040002635.1 Rhodoglobus sp. | reverse complement strand
CGCATCGGCAGCAACGGCTATCGCTACTACGACGAGGATGCCCTCGCTCGCCTGCAGCGGATCCTGATGCTGCGCGAGCTCGGGCTCGGCATCCCCGCAATTGGGGATGTGCTCAAGGGCCAGCGCGACAACGCGCAGGCGCTGCTCGGCCACCTGCACTGGCTGCAGGAGGAGAAGAACAGGCTCGACCGGCAAATTGCCTCGGTCGAGACAACGATCATGAAAATGGAAGGAGGTGAACAACTCATGGCAGAAGAAATGTTTGACGGTTTCGACAACTCGCAGTACCGCGAGGAGGTCGAGGAGCGCTGGGGCAAGAAGGCCTACGCCGACAGCAACAGGTGGTGGTCAGCCAAGTCGAAGGACGAGAAGCAGGCGTGGCAGGTCACGCAGAAGCAACTCGCGAGCGACTGGATTGCGGCCGCGGCATCCCGTGTGGCAGCCGAGAGCCCCGAGGCACAGGCGCTCGCGAAGCGCCACGCTGACTGGCTCGGCTCGATTCCGGGAACCCCGGGTTACGGCAGCGGCGCACCCGCGAAGGCGTACTTCGTGGGGCTCGGCGAGATGTACGTGCTGGATGACCGCTTTGCAGCCAACTACGGCGGCACCGCGGGCGCGACGTTCGTTCGTGACGCGATGGCGTTCTACGCGGAGAAGCACCTGTAAGAGAAAGGCCCGGTCACGTGACCGGGCCTTTCCTCATTGTTACGCCACCACCGCCAGTTTCGCCTCATCCGATGGCCGAGCCGTCGACCGACCTCTCCGCCGCCGTCGTGCAATAAATGTTGCAGGACTAATCCGCCCGGAGTACGTCGCCCACAGGCGCCGCAGGGATAATTCACAAGTGCACCTACTCTCTGTCTTCAGCTTGCGCAACCGCGCGCTCATTGCCCTCGTCACGATCGTGGTGGGTGTTTTCGGGGGACTTGCCCTGACCTCGCTGAAGCAAGAGCTCATCCCCTCCCTCTCGCTACCGAACATCTTCATCGTCTCCAGCTATCCCGGCGCATCGCCGGCCGTGGTCGACAAGGATGTCTCGACGCCGATCGAGGCCGCGATCCAGGGTGTTGCCGGGCTGAACTCCACCACCGCCACATCCAACGCGAACGTGTCGAGCATCACCGCCTCGTTCGACTACGGCACGAATATCGCGACAGCAGAGCAGAAGGTGCAGCTCGCGATAAACCGCATCAAGTCGACGATCCCTGATTCTGTCGACACCCAGGTGCTGACCTTCAACTTCTCCGACTTGCCGGTCATCCAGATCGCGGTCACGAGTGACCTGAGCCCGCAGGATCTCGCTGCCAAGCTCAACAATTCCACCGTCGTCGACATCAAGAAGCTCGCCGATGTGAGCGACGCCAGCCTGCTCGGTACGTCCACGAAGCGCATCGCCATCACACCCGACGCCGACAAACTCTTCGCCGATGGGCTCTCCACGCAGTCGATCCGCGATGCCCTCAAGAACAACGGTGTGCTGCTGCCGGCAGGCCAGATCACCGAAGACGGCAAGACGCTGACCGTGCAGGCCGGCCAACGGATCGAGTCATCCGATGCCGTCGCCGCCCTTCCGCTGCTCGGCGGGCGCACCGGCGGCCTGGTCACGATCGCCGATGTCGCAACCGTCGCTGTAGTGGATGACCCGATCACCGGCATCTCGCGCGTGAACGGCCAGCCGTCGGTCACCATCGCCATCACTAAGACGCCCGCCGGCAACACGGTCGCCGTTTCCCGCGAGGTGCGCAACGCGATCCCGGAGCTGGAGAAGGCGCTCGGCGGCAACACGAAGTTCACCATCGCGTTCGACCAGGCGCCGTTCATCGAAGAGTCGATAAACAGCCTCGCGACCGAGGGCCTGCTCGGCCTCGCGTTCGCCGTCATCATCATCCTGCTGTTCCTGCTGTCGGTGCGCTCGACCCTCGTGACAGCGATCTCGATCCCGGTGTCGGTGCTCATCACCTTCATCGGCATGCAGGCGTCGGGCTACACGCTCAACATCATCACCCTCGGCGCGCTGACGATCGCCGTTGGGCGCGTGGTCGACGACTCCATCGTCGTCATCGAGAACATCAAACGGCACATTGGGCTCGGCGAGGAGAAACTGCCCGCCATCCTGGCCGCCGTGCGTGAGGTCGCCGGGGCGGTTACCGCATCCACTGTCACGACGATTGCGGTGTTCCTGCCGATCGCGCTGGTTGGCGACATCACCGGCGAGCTCTTCAGGCCGTTCGCCCTGACTGTGACAATCGCGCTCGCGTCATCGCTGTTCGTTGCCCTGACAATCGTGCCGGTGCTCGCCTACTGGTTCCTCGGTAGCCAGACCGCCCATAAGCATGTGCCCGGCGCCAACGCCGAGGCCGCCGACGAACTCGACACCCCCACGCGCCTGCAGCGCGGCTACCTGCCCATCATCAAGTGGACGCTCAAGCGGCCGATCGCCACGATTCTCGCCGCGATCCTGCTGCTGGGCGGCACCGTCGCCCTGGTGCCGTTAATGAAGACAAACTTCATCGGATCCAGCGGCCAGAACACGCTCACCGTCAACCAGACGCTGCCGCTGGGCACGAGCCTCGACGCGCGGGATGCCGCGGCCAAGAAGGTCGAGACGGTGCTGGAAGGCATCAACGGCGTAGAGACGGTGCAGCTCTCCCTCGGATCCAGCGGCAACTCGTTGCGCCAGGCATTCTCCGGTTCGGGGGCGGCCACATTCTCGCTCACCACCGACGCGAAGAAAGACCAGGACAAGCTCCAGGCTGAGGTGCGCAAGGAGGTCGCCACGATCAAGGATGCGGGCGACATTACGCTCGCCGCCTCTGGCTCGGGCTTCGCATCCTCGAACATCGCCATCAACATCACCGCCACGAGTGACAACGAACTGCGCACAGCCACCGACGCCCTGGTGAAGGCCGTCGAGAAGCTGCCGGTAGTTGCGCAGGCGACGAGCAACCTGTCCAACGACCAGCCGTTCATCGGTGTGACAGTAGATCGCGACAAGGCCGCGGCCGCGGGTCTCAGCGAGATCGCTGTCGGCGGCATCGTGACCGCCGCCATGAACCCGAGCGCAGTGGGCTCGGTGGTGATCGATGAGAAGACGCTGTCGATCTACATCCTCAACAGCAGCGCTCCGACCACCATCCAGGAGCTCAAAGACTTCACGATTCCGACGAACAAAGGCCTCGTGCCACTGTCTGACCTGGCCACAATCGAGCAGACCAACGGCCCGTCGAGCATCACGACAATCAAGGGCGAGCGCTCGTCGACGGTGACCATCACCCCGAGCGGCAACGACACCGGCACCGCATCGGCCCAGGTCTCGGCCGCTGTCGCGAAGGTGAAGCTGCCGGCAGGGGCCACCGCGGCGCTGGGTGGCGTGACCTCGCAGCAGGGTGACGCGTTCAGCCAGCTCGGGCTGGCCCTGCTCGCCGCAATCCTCATCGTGTACGTGGTCATGGTGGCGACGTTCAAGAGCCTGCGGCAGCCGCTGCTGCTTCTCGTCTCTGTGCCGTTCGCCGCGACGGGTGCCATTGCGCTGCAGGTGATTTCGGGCATCCCGCTCGGTGTCGCCTCGCTGATCGGGGTGCTGATGCTCATCGGCATCGTGGTGACGAATGCCATCGTGCTCGTCGACCTCATCAACCAGTATCGAACCAGGGGTATGTCTGCCCGCGAGGCGATTGTGCACGGTGCCGCCCGACGTCTGCGGCCCATCCTCATGACCGCGTTCGCGACGATATTCGCGCTCATCCCGCTGGGCATCGGGCTCACCGGCAATGGCGGCGGCTTCATCTCGCAACCGCTGGCCATAATCGTGATCGGCGGACTGGTGTCATCCACCCTGCTCACGCTCATCGTGCTGCCGACCCTCTACTACCTGGTGGAGGGCGCGAAGGAGCGACGCGAAGATAAGCGTGCGGCCAAGGCGGCGGTCGCGGCCTGAGGTTAGAGCGACTTCTCCATGCACACGCTCGAGCCTGAGCCGACGTACTGCCCGAACAGCGGGATGTGCCGGTAGCCGCGCTTCTCGTAGAGCGCGATTGCCGCGGTAGATCGCGGCCCCGTTTCGAGCTGGATGACGCCGACCCCCGCATCCCGCGCCGCCTGCTCCACCGCGTCGAGCAGGCCGCCCGCAAGGCCCTGCCCCCGCGCCCGGCCATCGACGAAGAGCCGTTTCAGCTCGGCGGAGCCGTCACCGCGCCCCACGAGCGCCGCCATGCCGACCGCTTCGCCCTCGAGCCGGGCGACGAAGACCGAGACCCCGGGCTTCTCCAACTCGGAGACCGGCAGCAAGAAGCATTCGTCGGCGGGGTACAGCGACAGCGCGAACTCCTCGCCCAACCGCAGCAGCCGTTCCACGTCGGGTTGCGCGGCGGGTTCGAGCGCGACTTGCATGACTTGAACCTATCGCTGCTGCCCGCGATGGAGTAACGTAGCCAAGTCGGCTCAAGACAGTGCGAAATTTTGCACATGGGTTTGTAGTCTTGCGGGCCGGTTTGCCAGAGCAGGGTTTGTGTAGAAAAGCACAGGCTGCTGGCGACAATCACAAGAATGTATGTGACGGCCTCGGTCAAAGACTGCCCGGGTATCCAGTAGCGCGTGTTCCACGGCGCGCTACCTTCATGCGCTCTGTGAAATTCAAATACAGAGAACCCGGAAAGAATCATGCCCAATTACTCCAAGCCGTCAACTGGCGGCAAGAAGCCTTACAAGTCCGAAGCGCCTAAGGGTGCACAGCGCGAGGGCCACCGCGGCTACCGCGCCGATGCCGCAGCAGCGCCGAAGAAGCGCTGGACGCAGGATGACCGTGCCGCCCGCACCGGCGACCGCCCCGCATCCGGTGCAGCTCGCCCCGACCGCTCCGACCGCCGCCCCGACTGGAGCCCCGCGCCCAAGCGCACCTCGGCGGAGCGCCCGGCCTACGGCGACCGCCCCGCGTACGGCGACCGCAAGCCCGCGCGCCCCAGCTACGGCGACCGCCCGGCGGTGGAGCGCCCCTCCTACAACGACCGCCCGGCGCGCACCGAGCGTCCGGCGTACGGCGACCGCCCGGCCCGTGATGACCGTGCCCCGCGCACGGAGCGCCCGGCCTACAACCGTGGTGAGCGTCCGGCCTACAACGCCGACCGCCCCGCCCGTGCCGCCTACGGCGACCGTCCCGCTCGCGATGACCGCGCCCCGCGCACAGAGCGTCCGGCATACGGCGACCGTCCGGCCCGTGATGACCGTGCCCCGCGCACGGAGCGCCCGGCCTACAACCGTGGTG
>JBDUDZ010000168.1:0-5328 GCA_040002635.1 Rhodoglobus sp. | reverse complement strand
GGGCAGGCCGCTCTCCTTGGGCCGAAGCAGGCGGCCGAGGCGCTGCGCTTCCTCCTGGCGCGACCCGAACGATCCCGACACCTGGATCGCGACGGTCGCCTCCGGCAGGTCCACCGAGAAGTTCGCCACCTTCGAGACGACCAGCACCTTCGTGATGCCGTCACGGAACTCCTGGTAGAGCCGCTCCCGCTCGTCGATGGATGTCGCGCCGGTGAGTTTCGGCGCGTGCAGGGCATCCGCCAGCTCGTCGATCTGGTCGAGGTATTGGCCGATCACCAGGATCCGCTCGCCCGCATGCTTCTCGACAAGCGCCCGCACCACGGCGAGCTTGGCGGGTGCCGTTGCGGCGAGGCGATACCGCTCGTCATCGGCGGAGGCCGCGTACTCAAGCCGATCTGACTCTGGCAGGTCGATGCGCACCTCGTAGCAGGATGCCGGCGAGATGAAACCCTGAGCCTCGATCTCTTTCCACGGGGCATCGAATCGCTTCGGCCCGATCAGCGAGAACACGTCGCCCTCGCGGCCGTCCTCCCGCACCAGCGTCGCGGTGAGGCCGAGGCGACGGCGCGCCTGCAGTTCGGCGGTGAGCTTGAACACGGGGGCGGGCAGCAGGTGCACCTCGTCGTAGATGACGAGGCCCCAGTCGAGGGCGTCGAGCAGCGCGAGGTGGGCGTATTCGCCTTTCCGGCGTGCGGTGAGGATCTGGTACGTCGCGATGGTCACCGGACGCACCTGCTTCACCTGGCCGGAGTACTCGCCGATCTCCTCCTCGGTCAGCGTCGTGCGCTTGAGCAGCTCGGCTTTCCACTGCCGCGCCGACACGGTATTCGTCACGAGGATGAGCGTTGTCGTCTTCCCCGCAGCCATCGCGCCGAGCCCGACGAGGGTCTTACCCGCGCCGCAGGGCAGCACGACGACGCCCGAGCCGTGCGCGTAGAAGTTGTCGATCGCCTGGTGCTGGTAGGGGCGCAAGTGCCAGCCGTCGTCGTTCAATGCAATCTCGTGCGGGGTGCCCGGCGTGTAGCCGGCGAGGTCTTCGGCGGGCCAGCCCAGCTTGAGCAGTTCTTGCTTGAGCTGGCCGCGGGCCCAGGCCTGCACGACGTAGCTGTGCTCCCCACGCTTCTCGAAGAGCAGCGCGGCGATCTTGCGGGCGCGAGTGATTTCGCTGAGCACGGCGGCGTCGGTTGCGGTGAGGGTGAGGGCACCGTCATCCGCTCGCTCGATCACGAGGCGACCGTAGCGGCCGACGGTTTCGGTGATGTCGACGATCACCGACTGGGGGATCGCGAACTTCGAATACTTCTCGAGCGTCTCGATCATGTTCTCGGCGGTGTGGCCGGCGGCGCGGGCGTTCCACAGGCCGAGCCGCGTGATGCGGTAGGTGTGGATGTGCTCGGGCGCGCGCTCGAGTTCGGCGAAGACGGCGAGGTCATGGCGGGCGTCATCCGCGTCCGGATGGGCGACCTCGAGCAGCACTGTGCGATCAGATTGCACGATCAGGGGACCGTTAGCGGGCATCCTTACAGCCTAGGGCGGTGGAGCTGGGAGTGACGCATAGCGTCACGGCGACCTCAGCCCCGAGGGGAGCCGGCGACCGAGGTTTCCGCGCGCCGGCCAGGATCGGTCTTCGACGCGCTGCATCCACCCCTCGCACTTGCTCGCTCCCGTTTCGCTCGTTCCTCCCGTTTCGCTCGTTCCTCCCGTTTCGCTCGCTCCCGTTTTGGCTCCCGTTTCGCTCGCTCCCGTTTCGCTCGCTCCCGTTTTTGCTCCCGTTTCGCTCGCTTTTCAGGATGAGCGGGCACGCGTGTGGTTATTCCACGTGCTGTCCCCGTCATCCTGAAAAACGAACGACGGCGACGGCCGGGCCGCCAAAACCCGCGGGCCGCCAAAACCCGCGGGGGCCGCCAATCCCCGGGGGCCGCAAAACCCGCGGGACCCGCAAAACCCGCGCGAGCCGCCAAAACCCCCGGGGCCCGCCGAACCCGCCGGAGCCGCCAACCCCCGCGGAGGGCCGCCAAACCCGCGCAGCAGCCGCGCGTCAGCGCGGCGGGGAGACCGACGCGATGCTCGACAGCGGCAGGGTGCGCTCGATGTCGGCCCGCTTGTCACGGGCGCGCAGCCGCCCGCCGCCCATGCTCGCGGGTTCCAGCTGGTAGTCGACGTCGGTGCCGTCGGGCATGCGGACGGTGACCGTGAGTGGAAGCTTGCCCTTGATCGCGACATCCAGTTGCCGCAGCAGCCAGGCGTGGCCGGTCAGTTCGGGATCGGAAGTGCTGCCCAGTCGCAGTTTCTCGATCAACGCCGCGGCCGTCGAGGATGCCGCCGCCGGTGTCGCCCTGACAGCGCGCGGCCGTTCCAGCACGATGATCTCGCCCCGCGCATTCTCGGCGGCAACCGGGTAGCGGGCTTCGCTCAACGACCAGAACAGCACGGGCAGCTCGAAACGGGTCTCCAGCCGTTCCTGCCCATCGTCACCGGTACGAGCGCGGGCGAGCCCAAGCGCGGCGAGCGAATGATCAACGAGCAGCGTGCGCAACACCGTCGACTCGGCCGAACGCACATAGCTGCGACCGGAACCCTCCACCGTGCCGACCCGCACCAGACCGTAACGCTCGGCGGCTTCGGTGAGCAGATAGTCGAGCGGCTGCGGGATGCCGGTGAGCGAGATCCCCGCCAGGAACTCCCTGATCGTGCCGTCGGTCTCCCCTCCGGACATCGCCCGGTAGATCGTCGAAGTGGATACCCGGTAGGTCGAGGCCAGCGCGCGCCCCTCGACGTCGGCCATCGCCCGCAGGCGGGCATCGAGCCGCGGCGCCAGCGGGCCGGGCGACACTATCGTCAAGTCGTGTTGCAGGTAAACCTGCTCGACTTCGGCGGGGAAAAGTTCAGACATGGCAGTCGCGGCATCGTCGCCGACCAGCAAGGCCACGCCCGGCGTGCTGGGCACCTGGGCGGCAGTGATACCCAGCAGTTCGGCGTCGCGCGTGTAGACGAGCACCCGTTCGTGCATCCACTCGCCACCGGCCGGAAACAGCCATTGCACGTACTCGTCAAGCCGTTCGCCCCAGGTCGCGTGCGCCCGCGAGGCGAGGATGCCGCGGATGTCAGCAGGCAACCGCTCGAGCCAGGCGCCCGCCAGCAGCGACCAGCGCGTGCCCGAGCCCCCGGCCTGCCAGTCGACGCTGGCGCTCGTTGGCATCCAACGACCGGAATCGAGGGCCGCGAGCCCCGCCCGCGCCGCAATCTCCAGAAGACCGGGCACCCGGTCGAGGTCGACCCCCATCGCCGTGGCGAGACGTTTGCTGTCGGGCAAGGCAACCCCGCCACGGGCAAGCTCGCGCGCCGACTCGTGCTGCAACTCGCCGAGCAACTCCGCGATGCGGGTTGTCGTCTCGAACGCGTTCTCGGCAGCCACATGGTCAGTGAACTTCGCATCGACCTGGCTGACGGGGGCGAGCGGTGTGGGGGCGGTGTCAGACGCGAGTTCGGTGAGCGACGGGAGCCCGAGGGCGGGCCACCCCGCGAGTTGCTCGGCCACGGGGGCCGGCGCGGCATACCCTCCCTCGCGCTCGAAGGCGAGTGCGAGGTGCTGCGCGGCAGCCAGGTGCGTGCGGAGGTTGGCAGTCAGCGCGGGGTCGGCCCCGAGCGTGGTGAGGTGCGCCGCGACATCCGCCGCGGTACCGGCACCCAGGGTCGCGAGCGCTCCGAGCACGGTGAGCGTAGGTCGGTCGAGCCGCCCGAGCGCTCGCTGCATCGACGCCGGGTCGAGCAGCGCTTCGGCGAGATCGAAGAAGTCGCGGATGCCCTGCGCACGCACATCGCGCGCACCGAGCATCTCGACCAGCTCGTCGTCGCTGAGCGACCGCAACTGCCCCGCGAGAGCCAGGGCGGAGTCGCTACTTGTCGGCATCCCTTGCTTCACGACCCCGACGCAGGCCGCTGATGATAATCAGGGCGATCATCAGTACGAGCCCGAGCGGCAGGCCGATCGCCGGCAGAATAATCACCGTCGGCCATGGTGGCGTGCCGAAGTTCTTGAGGCCGGCCGCGGTGGCGATAATCACGACGATGAAGCAGAGGATCGACAGGCCTATAGCTGATGCGACCATGAACGCGAGAACGCGTTCGCTGCGGTTCGCGATGATCGGGCTGTTCTCTGCGGGGGGCTGTTGAGCCGGCTTCTTGTTTGCCACGAGATCAAGGATACCGGTGCCATTGGGTTGGCCGGTCGCCGCGTCCTCTAGGCTTGATCTACAACACTCAAGGAGTACCGCGATGCCCACCGGCAAGGTCAAGTTTTACGACGACGAGAAAGGCTTCGGCTTCATCAGTTCCGATGACGGCCAGGAAGTCTTCCTTCATGCGTCTGCGCTGCCCGCCGGAACAACCGGCGTTAAGGCAGGCACGAAGCTCGAGTTCGGCATCGCTGACGGCAAGAAGGGCGCGCAGGCGTTGTCGGTGCGCGTGCTTGAGGCACCTCCATCGCTCGCCAAGCTCAACCGCAAGCCGGCTGACGACATGGCGATCATCATCGAAGACCTCGTCAAGCTGATGGATGGCATCGGCACGAACCTCAAGCGCGGCCGCTACCCCGACAAGGCCCACAGCAGCAAGATCGCTGCGATGCTCCGCAAGGTTGCGGACGAATTGGATGCCTGACCCCTCGTCATCGTCAACCGCTGCGGCGTCAACCGCTGCGGCACCCTCGGCTTTCGAGGGCCTCGCTCGCGGGGCTTTGAGCGAAATAACTGCTCCATCCCACGTGGGTGCCTACGTCGGCGAAACCGACGAAGGCGACGGCGTTGTGTCGGTGCTGTTCGATTCGGCGCAGCCCGGCTACCCCGGCTGGAAGTGGACGGTATCGATCGCCCATCTCCCGAGCGAGGAGCCGACTGTGCTCGAAACCGAGCTCATGCCCGCGGAGGGCGCCCTGCTCGCGCCCGACTGGGTTCCCTGGTCTGACCGCCTCGCAGAGTACAAGGCCGCCCAGGAAGCCGCAGGGGTCGCGGATGACGCGGATGCCGACCCCGACGATCCTGCCTCCGACAACAGCTCCCGCGACGATGCCGGCTCCCGCTCCCGCTCTCGCTCCGGCTCCCGCGACGCCGGTGCGGACGCCGACTCCGACGACCTCGACGACGACTCCGATGACGACGACGACCTCGACGATGACCTCGACGATGACGATGACGATGACGATGACGATGACGATGACTCTGACGACGCCGATCTCGACGAAGACGACGTGCTGGGTAACGACGTGCTTCACGGCGGCGACCTCGATGGCGTAGACATCGACGACCCCGATGACGACCCTGACGACGCCGA
>JBDUDZ010000167.1:0-5337 GCA_040002635.1 Rhodoglobus sp. | reverse complement strand
GGGTGTCGATCTCGGTGGGCTGCAACAACACCTGCACGTTCTGCATCGTGCCCGCCCTGCGCGGGAAGGAGAAAGATCGTCGGCCCGGCGACATCCTCGCCGAGATCCAGGCAATTGTCGACGACGGGGCGATCGAGGTCACGTTGCTCGGCCAGAACGTCAACTCTTACGGTGTCGAGTTTGGCGACCGGCAGGCCTTCGCGAAGCTGTTGCGGGCCGCGGGTGCGATCGAGGGTCTTGAGCGCATCCGCTTCACCAGCCCGCATCCGGCCGCCTTCACTGACGACGTGATCGACGCGATGGCAGAAACGCCGGCTGTCATGCCGCAGTTGCACATGCCCCTGCAGTCAGGATCAGACCGCATTCTCAAGGCAATGAAACGCAGCTACCGATCCGAGAAGTTTCTGGGAATCCTCGATCGTGTTCGCGCCAAAATCCCGAACGCTGCAATCTCGACCGACATCATCGTTGGCTTCCCCGGTGAGACCGAAGAAGACTTCCAAGAGACGCTGCGTGTCGTCGAGGCAGCACGCTTCTCCTCGGCCTACACATTCCAGTACTCCATTCGCGAAGGCACACCGGCGGCGACAATGGACGAACAGATCCCCAAGGCTGTTGTTCAGGACCGCTATGAGCGTCTGATGGCTCTGCAGGACCGCATCTCGCGCGAGGAGAACGAAAACCTCGTTGGTCGCCGCGTCGAGGTCGTCGTCACCGCAGAGGAGGGGCGCAAACACGCGCAAACCCACCGTCTCTCTGGTCGTGCCGAAGATTCACGGCTCGTGCATTTCGAAGTTCCCGCGGGCAGCGCAATTCCGCGCCCGGGAGATGTTGTGAGTCTTGAAATTACCCAGGCCGCGTCATTCCATCTCGTCGCGGACTCGGTCGACGGGGCGCCGTTGGCAATCCGTCGCACGCGTGCTGGCGATGCATGGGACAGTGCCGAAGCCGCGTCCTGCGGGGTGCCAAATACCGCGGTAGCAAGCACCGGCACGGGTACGGCGCCGGGCAAATCGAACGTCTCGCTTGGGCTGCCAACCGTGAGGGTGTCCACAGTGCCGATCTACGATCCAAGCGACGGGTTGCGCTAACCGATGGTCGGTGCCGAGGGATCGGGCGCCAGCGGGTTGCAGGCGAGAGAATCGGACGCCGTGCGCGATGATTCGCCCCGGTCGCAGACGCCGCCCCTTATCGTGATTGTCGGTGCGACAGGCACGGGCAAGTCGGAGCTGTCGCTGCGGGTGGCCGAGGGGCTCTCCGCTGCTGGGATACAGGCGGAGGTGATCAACGCCGACGCGATGCAGCTGTACCGCGGCATGGACGTGGGAACCGCGAAGCTCGCGGTGGAGGAGCGCCGTGGCATCCCGCATCATTTGCTCGACGTGCTCGATCCGTCTGAAGAGACGAGCGTCGCCGACTACCAGCGGGATGCCCGTGCCGCAATCGAAGCGGTAGAGGCCCGGGGAGCAGTCCCGATCCTCGTGGGAGGCAGCGGCCTCTACGTCTCAAGCGTCATCCAGGACTTCCGCTTCCCCGGTACCGACCCCACAGTGCGTGCGCAGCTCGAGGCGCAGCTTGAGGTGCTCGGCCCCGGCGCGCTCTACACGCGGCTTAAGGAGCGCGATTCGGCGGCGGCAGCATCGATCGGTCCCAGCAACGGACGCCGACTGGTGCGCGCACTGGAAGTCATCGAAATAACTGGCGAGGAGTTCGGTTCCGGCTTACCCGACGACAACGAACCGTGGCGCGAGGCGACAATACTCGGGCTTCAGGCGCCACGCGACGAACTCGTTGCCCGACTCGACTGGCGGGTGAAACGCATGTGGGCGAGCGGCCTGCTCGACGAAGTCCGTGGACTAGGCGCCCTGGGGATCACAGCGAGCCGTGCGATCGGCTATGCGCAGGCGCTCGCCCAGCTCAACGGCACACTCGCGGAGGCGGAGGCAATCGAGCAGGCATCCGCGCTAACCCGCCGCTACGCGCGGCGTCAGGTTGGCTGGTTTCGGCGGTACCGCGCAGCACAGTGGCTCGACTATGACGACCCCGACCGCTTCGCGACGGCATCGTCGCTGGCAATGGGCAAGAATTGACCCATGGCTACGCTCCAGTTCACCAAGGGTCACGGCACCGGCAATGACTTCGTGCTGTTTGCCGACCCCGATGGCAAAACCGAGCTGAGTGCTGCCCAGATAGCGGCGATCTGCGATCGACACTTCGGCGTGGGGGCCGACGGCATGCTGCGAGCCGTGCTCTCGAAGAACATCCCCGAGGGGGCTGCGGTGCTTGCCGAAGATTCCGACGCCGAGTGGTTCATGGATTACCACAACGCCGACGGATCAGTCGCAGAGATGTGCGGAAACGGCATCCGCGTGTTTACGAGGTTTCTGATCGAGAACAACCTTGCCGATCTCGGCCCCGGTGAGACGTTACCGATTGGAACGCGCGGAGGCGTTCGTGACGTGCAGGCCAATGCGAGTGGCTACCAGGTCGACCTTGGGCGCTGGAAGCTTGACGGCAGCGAGCCGCTGGTTCGCGCCCGCGAGCTGCACGTTGCCCGCCCGGGCCTGGGCATCAATGTCGGCAATCCGCACGTCGTGGTCGCTCTCGCCAGCGATGAGGAACTGGACGGCGCCGACCTGTCGTACATCCCGATCGTGGAGCCCGAGCCGACCGATGGCGCGAACGTCGAATTCGTCGTCGCTGCGGAGCCGCTCGTGAAAGACGGTGTGGGCCGCATCCGGATGCGTGTGCACGAGCGCGGCAGCGGCGAAACCCTGTCTTGCGGCACGGGCGCCGTTGCAGCTGCGCTCGCCACCAGGCATTGGGCAGGCAAAGGCGCCCCGAACCAGTGGCGCGTTGACGTGCCGGGCGGGACGGTGGGAGTGCGGATGTTCGCGGCCGAGGACGGCGAACATGTTTCGCTGAGCGGGCCCGCCGAACTCGTTTACGAAGGCGCGCTTGAGGTGTGACCGCGAGCGGCTAGACGATCCGAATCGGCTCAGTCAATCCACTACGTTTGCGCGCACGCAACACGCGGTACCCCTTGTTCGTCGCTGCCCGCACAAAACTGAAATCCTCCGGGAACTCGGCCTGCAGCCAGCGATGAAGCGAATCGGAACCGAGGTTGCGCTGTACGACAAGCCAGGCATCCGAGCCGCTCTCCAGGCGAGGCAGCCACTTTTCCAGCATCCCGTGCAATTCGTTCTTTCCTACCCGGATTGGCGGATTCGACCAGATTGTCGTAAACGTTATGTTGCTGGGAACATCCTCGGGGGTCACTGCGTTAATGTTGGGTATGGACATTTTCTGAGCGTTGGCGCGCACGAGATCCAGTGCGCGTTCATTGACGTCCACAGCCCAGACTGTCGAGCGCGGGGATTCCAGCGCGAGAGTCAGGGCGATCGGGCCCCAGCCGCAGCCGAGATCGAGCAGGTTTCCACCGGGCGGCGCAGCGGGCACGCTGGCTAGCAGCACCTGAGTGCCCGCGTCGATTCGCTCCGGGCTAAAGACACCGTTGGCTGTCACGAGTTCGTGATTCTGGCCCGCGATTCGCGCATGGATCGTGCGAGGAACAAACTCACTTCCGGGGGAAGACGTGAAGTAGTGCTCACCGCTCATTCAGACAACGTACCGAAGACTACGAAATTAGGGTTAACCCAATGACTGATACTGAGACCCCCACCAACGTTCCCGCAGACGACGGCGGTCGCGCGGTTGATCGCGTGATCGCTTCCGACGGAACAAAATCGGCCGGCTACACGCTGTTTGGGTCAGGGCGCGCAGACGCGCTGCAGGCTGACAACCAGTACGAAGGTGATCGGGATGGCGACCAGTTCGACCGCGAAGATCGCGCAGCGCTTCGTCGCGTAGCTGGGCTCTCCACCGAGCTCGAGGATGTCACCGAGGTCGAGTACCGACAGTTGCGACTCGAGAACGTGGTGCTCATCGGTGTCTACAACCAAGGCACAGTGAACGAGGCCGAGAACTCGCTGCGCGAACTTGCGGCTCTCGCCGAGACAGCGGGAGCCGTCGTCCTCGACGGGCTTCTGCAGCGGCGCCCGCATCCCGATCCGAGCACATACTTCGGCAAAGGCAAGGCACAGGAACTGCGGGATGTCGTGGCCGCGACTGGCGCAGACACCGTCGTCGCCGACACTGAGCTTGCGCCGAGCCAGCGGCGCGCGCTCGAAGATGTCGTCGGCGTCAAGGTAATCGACCGCACCGCCGTGATTCTCGACATCTTCAGCCAACACGCCACAAGTCGTGAGGGGCGTGCGCAGGTCGAACTCGCGCAGCTTGAATACCTCTTGCCGCGACTTCGTGGCTGGGGTGAGTCGATGTCTCGCCAGGCCGGCGGCCAGGTGGGCTCGGGTAACGGCATGGGAAGCCGTGGTCCAGGTGAGACGAAGATCGAGCTCGATCGCCGCCGCATCCACACCCGGATGTCGAAGTTGCGCAAGCAGATTAAGGGCTTTGCCCCGGCGCGCGAGGCTAAGCGTGCGAACCGGAACCGCTTCGAGGTGCCCTCGGTCGCCATCGCCGGATATACCAACGCCGGCAAGTCGAGCCTGCTGAACCGCATTACCCGGGCCGGAGTGCTCGTTGAGAACGCCCTGTTCGCGACGCTTGACGCAACTGTGCGCCGTTCGACGACCCCGGACGGCCGTCTTTTCACCCTCACCGACACCGTGGGCTTTGTCCGCAACCTGCCGCATCAGCTGGTGGAGGCGTTCCGCTCCACGCTCGAGGAGGTCGGGCAGTCTGACGTCATCGTGCACGTCGTCGATGCATCACACCCCGACCCGGGAGCCCAACTCGCCACGGTGCGCGATGTCATCGGCGATGTGGGCGCACGCGACATCCCGGAGATCGTCGTTTTCAACAAGAGCGACCTCGCGGATGACGACCAACGGCTGCTGATCCGCGGCCTTGAGCCGACCGGCATCTTCGTCTCCGCTCGCACGGGTGAGGGCATCGATGAGCTCATGGCGCGCATCGGCGAGCTGCTGCCGGCTCCAGAGGTGGAGCTCACGCTTCTCGTGCCGTACGACCGCGGTGAGGTTATCTCCCGACTGCATGTGCAGGGCAGGGTGCTGTCGACCGACTACCGCGAGGACGGCACGCTGGTCACAGCGATGGTGCACCCGGCGAGGATCGCCGAGCTTGAGGAGTTCCGCGCGTAGTCCTCGTGGTCATCATCGTCTAGACTGGCCGTTCTGCCGCAGGATCCTTCTGCTGGCATTGAGCGACAGCCGAGCCCGGCACCCGCCCACTCGGACTGTAGTTTCGACCGAAGGGCTGCGCGGTGAGCGGAGTGATCGACCCCACCTTCTCGTT
>JBDUDZ010000166.1:0-5345 GCA_040002635.1 Rhodoglobus sp. | reverse complement strand
CGGATGCGGCTCTCTGGCGTCACCCGAGCACGCTGGATCTCGTCCCGCGACTGCTTCATCGATGGGAGGTTCTCGACGAATTGATCCATCGCGAAGAATGCCGACACCGCGCCCTTGTCGATCTCCATAGTGAGGTCTTTGTCGCCCCCCGGTTTGCGGAGATCGAACGAGGTGGAATCCAGCCCCGACCGCACGATCGCGCGGCGGGTCGAGAGTGCCATCGCGGCCGGCAGGGCCTCGGCCAGCAGATCCTGTCCTGCGTTCTTGTAGAGCGTGTAGAGCGCGTTGCGCTCAAGCAGGTATGTCTCCTTGAACGAGCCGAAAGCGCTCATCGAGGCATGGTGTTTGTGGAAGGCGAGCGAGGCCGGCTCGTAAACGAATCGCCATCCTGCGAGGTTGATCCGCCATCCGAGATCGACATCTTCGAAGAACATGAAGTAGCGCTCGTCGAAGCCTCCGACAGCGTCGTAGACACTGCGCCGCACGAACATCGCGGCCCCGGTGCCGAAAAGCACGTCGCCGGCGACGTCCGGGCGCGTGGGCGGCTGCTCTCCGGTGAACGGTTTATAGCCCATGCCATACCAGGTCATTGCTGCGCCGATGTAGTCGACGAGCTTGCCCTCCCAATCCAGCACGCGGCTCGCCACGGCGCCCACGTCGGTCGACTCTTCGAACCGGTCGACGGCCGCACGGATCCATTCGCGATCGGGCCGCGCGTCATTGTTTAGGAGCGCGATGTACTCACCGGTCGAGGCGGCAACCCCCCTGTTGCATCCGCCGGCAAAGCCGTCGTTAGTCTTCGACACGATGAGCCTGGCGTGTGGTGCCTCGGTGCGCAGGCGGGCGGCGCTGTCGTCGCCGGAGGCGTTTTCTACGACGACAATCTCAAGGCGATCCTGGGGCCAGTCCATTTCTCCGAGGTGCCGGATCGCCTCGAGCGTGTCATCGACGCCTCGGAAGTTGACGAGGACGACTGAGACGACGCCCGGGCGAGTGGTGACCATCGGACTATTAGACCACTCGCCCGGCGCGCCCGAACCGCGCACCCAGCCAGCGCACGGGCGCACTGATGCGCCAGCTCGTGCTCGCGTACACAGCAGCGAGTTCGTTGGGTTCGGCGCGGAGCGCGGAGAGCTCGGCGAGCTCGGTAGCCGATCCGGGCGGAAGGACGAGGCTGCCGGCGTCGAGTTTGCCGCGCACCCTCAGCATGTCGCGCGCCCACACTGCCGAGTCGTGACTCGCATACGAGTCGCCTCCCGTGTTCCAGCGACGATAAATGGCCGTCACCGTCGGCACTTGCACCACACCGAGAACGGAGGCGGCCCGGAGAAGGAGGTCCCAGTCTTCGCAGACGTGAAGATCTTCATCCGCGCCTCCGAACAGGGCGAAGAAAGCGGCGGGGAAGGCCAGCGCCATAAAAGGTGTCTGGTTGACGCGCAGGTGGTCGGCCAGATCGAATGCCGGCGAATACGGCAGCGTCACTGCCGAATCCACGACGTGACCCTCCAGCCCGTCGTTCCACGGTGTTCGGCTCACATGTTGCACGCCGGCGATAGCGCGCACCAGGCGCCCGGGCGCGGCAGCAGCACCGGCGTGGAAGGCCCCGACCCAATCCCCCAGCACCAGGTCGTCGTCGTCGAGGAAGGCCACGGCCGTCCCCTTCGCCGCAGCGATTCCCACGTTGAGCGGAAGCGCGCGGGTGCCGCCCGAGGCGGTGACGACGCGAGTGCGGATGCGCAGCCACTCCGGCTGGTCGGCGACAACGGATGCCACTGTCGCGACGTCATCGCCATGAACGACGACCACGACCTCGAAGCGCCCATCCTGCTGGCCAGACAGGCACAGGAGCGCGTCACGGAGGGCCTCGGGCCTGTGGCCCTGGGTTCTGAGCACCACCGACAACAACGGCTCCCCACTGACGCTTAGCGCCCGAGCGACCCCGTTCCGCTGGACCGAAAGCCCGGGCGCCGACAGCGCGAGTTCGAGCAGCGTTCCCGCAGCTCGCGCCCCCTCGCCGGTTGTCGACCCGGGGATGACGCGATGCCGGAATACTGCAGCAGTCTCCTCGCGGTAGTGCGCGACATCGGTGTTGTCGGCCGCGGAGTCGAGCAGGGTGCCTTGCGCACCGGCGGGTAGCAGAAGGCACGAGAATCCACCGAGTGGCAGCTCGCGAGCGGCTATAGGACGCTTAGCCGCTTCCGGCGAGCGCAGAAGGCGCACAACGGTGCTGCGGAGGAGGATCGCGTCACCTGCGACGAAAAGGGTGAGTGTCGCCGCATCCTGCGGCTGGCCATCCAAGTAGTGCACGGTGCCGCCCGAGCGCCGCGCGTGGTCTTGGGCCGCCGCCACGTCAGTCTCCGTGAGCGCCCCTGAGGGGTCGCTATCGACAGCGATGCTCCAAGAGGCGATGAGACCCGCGCTCTCGGCCGCCGTGAGAGAATCGATCACAGAATCGAGCCACCTGCCGAACGCCAGGTAAGCGCGGTCCGAGACCTCGGTCCGAACCAGAACAGACGGCACCTCAAGAGTCTCCACTCGCGCTCCTAGATTGTTCGAGTCGCACCTTGATGCCTGAACGACTATTGTCGCAGAGGCGCGGGATCGAGCGCTCACACCGGGTCGCACACGCGTCAGAAGAACGGAGAAGCCATGGCAACCTCCGGATCGGCTAGTCGACGAGTGCGGAAGGTACTGATCGCCGGCCGCGGCGTCGCGGGCACCACGCTCGCCGCCGATGTCACTGCGTCGGGAGACATCGTCGTGGGTTACCTCGACGACCGCCTGCAGGGTGAGGACGTGCTCGGCACTCTCGCCGACATCGCCGAGGTGCGTCGCAGTACCGGTGCGGAGGTCGTGTATTTCGCGATCCCCTCGGCAACGGCAGACGTGCTGCAGCGCTTCATCCGCGACCTGCCTCCGGACACCGAGTTCGCCATCATCCCGCGTACCTATCGCATAGTGGCAAGAGACAGGGTCTCGGTCTCAGACCTGACGGACGTCGACGTGCTCGATCTCGTCGGTCGTGCGCCGGTGAAGCACGACATGATCGAAGCGCGCGCCGCCATCGGGGGCAAGCGCATCATGGTTACCGGCGCCGCCGGGTCCATCGGGTCACGTGTCGTGCAGCAGGCCCTCTCGCTGGGTCCCGCTTCCGTCATCGGTGTCGACCGGTCCGAGAGCGGCATGTTTCACCTCGGCCAGTCGATGATCGGGCAGGAGAACCTCCAGCTCGCGATCGGCGACATCCAGTCCGAGGCCAGAATGTCGCAGTTGTTAGAGCGCTACGCCCCCGACTACCTATTCCACGTGGCTGCCTACAAGCACGTTCCCCTCATGCAGGAGAACCCCATTGAGGCTGTCAACAACAATGTGTGGGGCTCACTCAACGTGCTTGCTCAGGCCGGTGCTCACGGTGTCGGCCAGGTCGTGTACGTGTCGACCGACAAGGCCGTCAACCCGACAAATGTCATGGGTGCGACGAAGCGCCTGGGGGAACTTATGTTGCGCGACCTCGCGCACCAGTTCCCCGGGACGAAGTACAACGGTGTGCGTTTCGGCAACGTGCTCGAGAGCGAGGGCAGCGTCATGCAGACGTTCCGCCGACAGCTGCAGTCGCACCAGGATCTCACCGTCACGGATCCCGAGATCACGCGATTCTTCATGACTATCGACGAAGCGAGCCAGCTCATTATCCAGTCAGCGACCGCAGGGCGGCCGGGCGACCTCTTCGTGCTTGACATGGGTGAACCGATCCGGGTTCTCGATCTCGCCCGTGCGCTCATTGACGTCGTGGATCCCACGCTCGATGTGCAGACGATCGGTCTGCGCCCCGGCGAGAAGATGTTCGAGGAACTGAGCTACGCGTCGAGCCAGGTCGACAGCACCACGCACCCGAAGATCTTCGTGGTGCTTGAGACGGCCGAACATGCTCCCGGCCGGGTGGTCGAATGGGCACGCGAGACGACCGACATGACCCGGTCGTACTCTATTTCCGACGATGATCTCGTGGAGCGCATCCGCGCCTTCGGATTCCCCGACCTCCCGTGACCCGTTCGATCCTGGTGATCGGAGCGACGAGTCCGATCGGCTCGGCCGTGAGCGCCGAGCTCGCTAGGCAGGGCTGGGATGTCACGGGGACGAGCACCCGTCCGAACGACGGCGGAACGCGCGTCCTCGACGTCAACGACGAAGGCTCGGTGCGAGCGGCGCTCGACGCTGTGCGCCCCAGGGCCGTCGTCACCCTTGCAAGTCCGCGCCCAACGGTGGACGGGGAGCCGGACGTCGCCGCGCGTGCCGCGGCGTCGCTGCATCGACTGCGCGACCTTTCCGCGCTCGGGGGCGCACGGTCGCTGGTTTTCGCTTCAAGCTCGGCCGTGTACGGCACCGCGCACACCGCACCGCGCCGCGAGCAGGACCAGCTTGATCCCGCATCGGCGTACGCCCGGCTCAAGGCGGCGTCAGAGTCGGCGCTCGCCTCGCCTGCCGAAACTGATATCGCCACGGTGTCCCTTCGAATCTTCAACGTCTACGGCCCTGGACTGCACTCATCACTGATCAACCGCATGTTCGCAGGATCGGGCGACGTTCCTGACGTGCTCGACACCGATGATTTCGTCAGGGACTACGTCCATGTGTCGGACGTTGCACGTGCCTTCGCGGCAACGGTGGACAACGACAAGTTGGGGCACAACGTGGTGAACGTCGGGACCGGCGTCGGAACCGGGAATCGCTTACTATTGGCCGCTCGAGGCGCGAAAGCTCTAGCGCGGCCGGTGGGGCCCGGCTTCCTCTCGTCGAGCGTTGCGGACATCTCCCGACTCCGCGAGCTACCGGGGGCTGACCCACTCGTTGACCTCGGGGAGCTCCTGAGGAGGGATGATCGCACCCGCAGTGATCTGATCTGGGGGTGAACCGGATATCGTTCATCCCTGCCAGCCGCCTGACAACTGGCCGCATCGACAATAGAGTCGAGACGTGTACGCCGCATCCGCGCCCCTCCGCAAGCTGCTGACGGCCGCCTGCGCCGTGCTCGCACTGGCGGCAGGTCTCCTCACGGGGAGTGCGATGTCGCCCGCGACTGCTCCGGCGCAAGCCGCAGATATGTCGGGCTTCCAAGCCGGCAACATCATCGACGACGCGCTCTTCTGGGACGCGAACGCGATGGGCGAAGCAGAGATACAGGGTTTCCTCAACGGGCAAGTGAGCCAGTGTGTATCGGGGTACACCTGCCTCAAGGACTATCGGGAAACGACCCATACGGTCGATGGCACACCGATGTGTTCGCAGTACAACGGCGCGGCGAATGAGTCGGCAAAAAAACGCGGTTACGCGCGACCGTAGCGATG
>JBDUDZ010000165.1:0-5501 GCA_040002635.1 Rhodoglobus sp. | reverse complement strand
AGTGCAGCACCTCGTTGTGGAGGTAGCGGCGCACGAGCTTGTCAACGCCGTTGTCGAGCGTGGCGGAGAACAGCATGCGCTGGCCGGTCTGCGGGGTCTTGTCCATGATGCGGGTGACGACGGGCAGGAAGCCGAGGTCTGCCATGTGGTCGGCCTCGTCGAGCACGGTGACCTCGACGGCATCCAGCTGAACGAAGCCCTGCTTCATGAGGTCTTCGAGGCGGCCGGGGCAGGCAACAACGATGTCCACGCCGGCTTTGAGCGCGGCGACCTGGCGCTGCTGGCTGACGCCACCGAAGATCGTGGTGATGTTGAGGCCGTAGGCGGTGGCGAGCGGCTCCATGGCCACGGTGATCTGGGTGGCGAGCTCACGGGTGGGGGCGAGCACCAGGCCCAGCGGGCGACCCGGGCGGCGCTTGCCACCGGCCAGTTTGCCGCCAAGGCGGGCAACCATCGGAATCGCGAAGGCCAGGGTCTTGCCAGAGCCCGTCTTTCCGCGGCCAAGCACGTCTTTGCCGAGCAGGGTGTCGGGCAGGGTGTCGACCTGGATGGGGAAGGGTTCGGTGATGCCATTGGCGCCGAGGGCGGCAACGAGCGGGGCGGGCACGCCGAGCGCGCCGAAAGTTGATTCAGTCATTATGAGTTTTCTGAGCGTGCTGGACGCACGGGTGTTTGTGACACGAGTAGCCCAGCTGATGGCGAAGGTGGCCTTCTGGCCACATCCGTTCGCCGTGAAAGTATCTGCAGTGGTTGAGGCGGGGCCTCGCACATCAGAACAGAGGAAGCGTTCTACGACGCAGGGAAGCTGTCTTAGCTTCGCAAGTGGTTTGAGCATATCAGACGGTGGCAATTGTGCTCTCGAGGTGCCAGAGCTTCGCCACAATTGTCCAGCCGTCGGGGCCGTCGACGAAAGACAGCTGGTCGACGAAAATGCTGTCGAGCACGCGCAGCCGCACGCGCACAACCGCGGCCTTTTCCGATAGCCAGTCGATGTTGAGGATCTCCTCATCCCTAATCTGATTCACGGATGCCGGGGACGCCCGGTTCGCGACGACCTCGCGCCACTGTGCGAAAGGCTCGGCGAACACTGGCCCCTCATCAACGTCGAACAACGAGCTGGCCGGGTGGAAGATCGCGTCAAGCAGGGTCGCATCGCAGTTGTAGAGCGCGCGGAAGTAGATGTCGACGGCTTCGTGGAGCTCGGGGGTTCTTGGCATGCCTCAAGACTGCCACCAGCGTCAGTACCGCTCGCCCACCGGTATCTCGACATCTACCGTGTTGCCCGGTTGCGCGAGTGGGCAGGCCCACAGCGGGTCGTAGGCGCAACTCGGGTTGTAGGCGAAGTTGAAGTCGAGCACGAGCGACTCTGGCTCCGAACCCGGGCCGAGGTCTGCGCCCTTTACGGTATCGAGCAGGTAGCGGCCGCCACCGTAGGTTCCGCCGGGCTTGCCGGCCAGCGCATCCTTGATCGGCAGGAAGATGCCGCCCCCATACGAGGCGAGTCGCCAGACATCGACGGCACCCACGCCAGGGATGTCGGCGATGCCGATCAGCTCGAACGGCACTACACCGTCGGTGCCCGTCTCGAACTCGAAGCCACGCGGTTCGGCGGGCTGCAGCGTCGCCTCGAAGCGCCAATCGGCGTCGTATGGCCGCACCGGGAGCCCAGTGAACTCGGCTAGGTCAGCCGGCAGCAGGGGACTCGACGGGTGCGTCGCGAACAGGTCATCGCGCCCGCGGCGCCAGGCGTCGTGCGCCGCCGGGAGGTCGGTCGCCTCGCGCACTCGCGCATAGAGGGCGAACACGCGGCGGCGCCAGTCGGCCACATCGAGGGCTGTCATTGCATCACGCTAATGGAACGCGGGGGCGAGCCGGGTCAGCCCGATCGCCCGCCACTGCCAGAACGCCCAGAAGAGCGGCCAAAGCACGAGGGGGCCGTCGAACTTTAGCTGGTCGCGGTAGAGAGTCCGGTCGCCCGGCGCGGCGGAGACCGCCATCGTGTGCTCCCACTTCGTGATGCCGGGGAACCCGCGGCCCCGGTCGACGACGCGCCGCACGCCATTCCTGGTGGGCGGAAATGAGATGTCGATCACCTGCTCGCCTACAGCCACAAGCCCAAGCGCCTTCACGAGCACGGGATGCTCTCCCGCGGCCCACTGCTCGGGGAAGCCGCCGGGCTCTAGCGAGGTGAAAGTGCTGAGAGGGAACGAGACGGCACGGAAGACATCGGGGCTGCGGATGGCGTTCCACGCGGCATCCGGCGGGCAATCGAGGATGAGCTTGAGGAGGACGCGCATTCCTCTAGTCTGCCTCGGTAGCATGAAATAACTACTTACGGAGGATTCACCATGAAGGCAGTAATCGACGGCACCGTGATTGCGGAAGCGCCCAAGGAAGACCTCATCTCCATCGAGGGCAACTGGTACTTCCCGCCGGCCAGCATCAAAGAGGGTTTCCTTGTCGAGAGCGCGACTCCGTATACCTGCCCGTGGAAGGGCGAGTGCCAGTATTTCTCCGTCAAAGACGGCGACCAGCTTCTGCAGGATCGCGCGTGGAGCTACCCCACCCCGTACCCGACCGCATTCGACCGCGTTGGCAAAGACTTCAGCAACTACGTGGCGTTCTGGAAAGAAGTGAAAGTCGTCGAGTAGAGCTCATCGCACGAGCGAGTCGTTACTCAAAAAGCTTGACGGCGGGCACCAAGACGACGGAAAACAGTAGAGCCATCGCGACTATCGCGAACACCTTGTCGAATTTCTTAAGCTTTGCCTCGCGCCATGAGCTGAATCGACCTCGCGACGCAATGTTGGCAAAGACGGGCACGGAGATATTCCAGAACAGCCACGACACCACGACTGTGGCAAAAAGACCCACCCAAACAAGTGCGATTACTGTCACTGTTGATGGCGATGGGGTGGTTGCCAAGAACCACCAAATGACTGCCACTCCGCTCATGAACAGCACCCAACACGCGGCCACCACAACGGCAAAAATGCTCTTCCACATTGTTCGCCGAGCGTCGGCACTTTCGAGGCTGAGCTCAACCGCGGCGATAGCAAGATCCTGCTGATTGGGTGGCGTCGTCGGATCGGTCATATCGCTGATTCTCCCGCATCACAGCGAATGAGGTGAAACCGCGAGTTGTCACTCGGGCAACAGAGGATTCAGTTTCACTGCCTGGAGCGGTGCTTGCGCACTTTGGCGCGGTTGCCGCACCGCTGCATCGAGCACCAGCGGCGGTTGTTTGAGCGCGACTCGTCGTAGAACACGATCGTGCAGTCATCGGCCGCGCACTCGCGAATACGCTCGCGCTCCTCGGGAGCGAAGAGCTCGACGGCCTCGCGCGCCATTACCGAGAGGGCCTGGCCCACGCGGGCACCTGAGCGCCCCGCCTGCCGAGTACCGCCAGCCAATGACGGCGGGATGTCGGGGGTCGCAGCAAACAGGTTGATCACGTCGATGTCATCGGGGCTCGGCCCTTCGTCGTGGCTCGCCGCAAGTACCGCGCGCGAGATCGCATCCCGCAGCGCTTTCGCATCGCGGAGTTCGCCCACGCCGACCTCGGCATCCACTTCGGGGAAGCGGCCGGCGAACCAGGCAGCGGCGTCAGCGGGCTGGTGCCACTGCTCCCATTCGGGCCGTCGACCGAGCCCACTCGTGTAGGCGAAGTCCACGGCAAGTGATCCCGAGTCAAACCACCAGGTGTGGCTGTCTGAACCCGTGAGCCACTGGCCCTGCGGTCGCGCTACCGTCTGTCGCATGTAACCACTATAGTCAGTTACGTGACGGGAACAGGCGGGGACGAAACACCGGGGCTGACAAAAGATGCTGGCTGGGAGCTGGGCGTGCGCGCCACGGTTCCGGCGCCGCTGCCGGAGGTCTGGGCCTGGTTGCTCGGGCCCGGCCTGCCCATCTGGCTTGGCGACATCGCCGCCCTCCCGACGGAGAAGGGCGCCGCCTACGTGACGGCCGATGGCGTGCGCGGCACCATCCGATCATTCACCCCGGATTCCCGGGTGCGGCTGGGTTGGCAGCCCGCCGATTGGCCGCACGAGACGGTCCTCCAGCTCACGGTCAAGGAAGCGGTGACGGGCACCACTATCGGGTTCCACCAGGAACAGCTCGCCGACCGCGAGGAGCGCAAGCTTCTGCTCGGCCACTGGAAAGCCGTCGTCGCGACGATCAGCGCGCAGTTCGCCGGCTGACTGCCCGCTGGCGCCACACGATCAGGTGCGCGGCGTCGAACTTTTTGGAGCACTGTCCGCAGGCGAGTGCGCGAGCCGGCTTCCGATAGCGGTAGTGCAGGTGGCCGGCCGGGCAGGTGCCCACCCAGGGGGCGAATTCGTTGGCGACGGCACCGTCGTGCAGCCGTTTGCCCTCGTACCCGAGCTCCTTCGCGATGGCCTTCCACTTGGGGCCGTGCCCGGCGCGGGTGCCAGCCATTGCGTGCGCCACCTCGTGCAGCAGCACCTGGTGGATCTCGTCATCCTCATAGCGGGCCGCAAGGTACTTCGACACCGAGATGCGCTTGTCCGTGTAGTTACACAGGCCGGCCCGGGTCTTGGCGTTGTCGAAGGCGAAGCTCCACGACGCGTCGAGGTGCAGCGCGATGAGGGCGTGGGCCCAGATGCGCACTCGCGGGAGGTCTGCCATGTGTTCGAGGTTAAGCCCGGCTACCGGCGCCGGTTGTCGCCCTTCTCGTCATCGATGACTGGCGGTGGGCCGAGGGGATGCAGGGCACCGCCCTCGTTAACCCAGTCGGCAATCTCTGCGGCATCCTCGGGCGTAACTGGTCTCGGTCGACGAAAGAACGACGCGATCTTCTCCGTTAGTTTCGACATGCTCCCACCGTAGCGACCCGTGTGTGCTGCTCATAGCGCTCGCAAGCTAGCGATCGAGTTGCAGCCTGCGCCAGGTCAGCGCGGTTAGCGTCGTGGCAATTGCGGCGAAGGGGATGAGCAGCGAAAGCTGCATCGGCGACACCTCGGCGCCAGCCGTCAGCGCCCACAACGTGGGAGCGGCCAGCGGCATCCACCCGCCGAGCCCGGCGAGCACTGACACCTGCGCAACCACGACGAGGCCGATGGCCACGCTCACCCCGCCGAGCACCGAGCGGCTCAGCGATGCCGCCCACGCGACGGGAAGGGTGATCACTCCCGACATGATCGCGAGCGCGACCTGCCGCAGGAGCGCCTCCCAGGTCTCGCGGTGCAGCGGGCCGAGACCGCTCACCAGTCCGACGATGATGAGAACCGCGGCCAGCAGCACGCTCATGATCACGACCCAGGCGCCGTAGACGAGCAGCTTGGCCAGCGCGATTGTGGAGCGGCGGATGGGAAGGGCAAACAGCCCCGTGATCGTGCTGTCGCCGAACTCGCGACCGTACATCCAGGCCAGGACCACCGCAAATCCACCCAACCCACCGGCACCCGTGATCTGCGCGGCCCCGAGGATGAAGCCGTTCCAGTCGCCGGATGCCACCGGCCCCAGCTTGGCCAGCA
>JBDUDZ010000164.1:0-5562 GCA_040002635.1 Rhodoglobus sp. | reverse complement strand
TCGAGCACGTAGATGCCGCCCTTGTCGGCCATGTGGATGGCGAGCTTGAGCCGCTGCCGCTCCCCGCCGGAGAGCGTCGTGAGCGGCTGCCCCAGGCTGATGTAGCCGAGGCCGACGTCGTTCATCCTGTCGAGGATCGCGTGCGCGGGGCCTGACCCAAAAAAGTCGCGCGCGTCAGAAACTGACATCGACAGCACCTCGGCAATGTTCTTGCCGTCGAGTTTGTATTCAAGCACCGCCTGCTGGAATCGCTTACCCTCGCACAGCTCGCACACCGTGGCGACGCCGGCCATCATCGCCAGGTCGGTGTAGATGACGCCGTTTCCGTTGCAGTTGGGGCAGGCGCCCTCGGAGTTCGCGCTGAACAGCGCGGGCTTCACGTTATTGGCCTTCGCGAAAGCTGTGCGGATCGGGTCGAGCAGCCCGGTGTAGGTCGCCGGATTGCTGCGTCGGCTACCGCGGATCGGCGCCTGGTCAACGGTGACCACGTTGGCGCCCGGCGGGATCGACCCGTGGATGAGCGAACTCTTGCCGGAGCCGGCCACGCCGGTGACGACGGTCATTACGCCCAGCGGGATGTCGACATCCACCGACTTGAGGTTGTGCAGGTTCGCGCCGCGGATCTCGAGCGTGCCATTGGCCGTTCGCACGGTGTCTTTGACCTTCGCCCGGTCGTCGAGGTGCTTGCCCGTGAGCGTGCCGCTCTTGCGCAGTTCGTCGACGGTGCCCTCGAACTCGATGCGGCCGCCGTTGCTACCGGCCCGTGGCCCGAGGTCAACCACGTGGTCGGCGATCACGATCGTCTCCGGCTTGTGCTCGACGACAAGCACCGTGTTGCCCTTGTCGCGCAGGCGCAGCAGCAGGTTGTTCATCCGTTGGATGTCGTGCGGGTGCAGCCCCACTGTCGGCTCGTCGAAGATATAGCTCACGTCGGTCAGGCTCGAGCCTAGATGGCGCACCATCTTCACGCGCTGGGCTTCACCCCCGGAGAGGGAGCCGGAGGTGCGGTCGAGCGACAGGTAGCCCAGCCCGATCTCCACGAGCGAGTCGAGCGTCTGCTGCAGCGTGGCGATCAGCGGTGCGACCTGTGGGTCGGCGATGCCCCGCATGAACTCGGCGACCTCGTTGATCTGCATGCGCGCGACATCCGCGATGCTCTTGCCGTTGATCTTGCAGGAGCGCGCACCTTCGCTGAGCCGGGTGCCGTCGCAGTCCGGGCAGGTGATGAATGTGACTGCACGATCGATGAAAGCGCGCACGTGTGGCTGCACGGCATCTTTGTCCTTCGACAGGATGCTCGCCTGCACCTTGGGCACGAGGCCTTGGTAGGTGAGGTTCATGTTGCCGACTTTGACCTTCTCCTGGTCTTTGTAGAGGAAGTCGTTCAGCTGCGTCTCGGTGAAGTCTCTGATCGGCACGTCGCCCGGCACATAGCCCGACTCCGTGAAGATGCGGACCATCCAGCCGTCTGCGCTCCACCCGGGGATCGTGATCGCGCCCTGGCTAAGGCTCTTGTTGCGGTCGAAGAGCTCGTCGAGGTCGATATCGGTGATGTGCCCCAGACCCTCGCACCGCAGACACATGCCCTCTGGGGCATTGAAGCCGAAGTAGAAGGAGGGACCGATGTGTGGTTCGCCCAGCCGGCTGAAGATGATGCGCAGCATCGCGTTCACGTCTGTCGCGGTGCCGAGGGTGGAGCGCGAGTTCGCCCCCATCCGCTCCTGGTCGACGACTATGGCGGCGCTGAGGTTCTCGAGCGTGTCCACGTCGGGGCGAGACAGGCTCGTCATGAAGCCCTGGATGAACGCGGAGTAGGTCTCGTTGATAAGCCGCTGCGATTCCGCCGCGATGGTGCCGAACACGAGGCTGGACTTGCCAGAGCCCGACACCCCGGTGAAGACAGTCAGTCGGCGCTTTGGGATGTCGAGTGAGATGTCTTGCAGGTTGTTCTCGCGGGCGCCGCGAACGCGGATGACATCGTGGGAATCTGCCGAAGTGTTCACAGCGTCTACTTTGCCAGAGGCGGCAGACACCCACGCCGCCTCCGACGGCAAGCGCGTCGCCGACAGCTCATTACGAAGGGCTATCGCTCTGCCGCGAGCACCCGCGCCGCCTCGCGCACTGCTGAGGCATTCGACAGTCCCGCGCGCGAACCGGCGAGCTTTGCGGCGATGTGCTCCGTCACCGTGATCGGCGGGTAGAGCGGCAGGGCGCCGTCGAGCACGCAGCTTGGGATGGCGGAGATCACGGCATCCGCGTTGCCATCATGGAAGTAGGCGGCCGAGCGCCGTCGCGCTATTGCGCCATTGACTATCGGCGGCTTGACGCGGTGCAGGGTCGACTGCCAGCGCTCGTTCGTCCAGCGGGCAGTCAGGTCGCCGAGGTTGATGAGCAGCGCATTATCTGCGGGGCTCACATCGTTCCACGCCCCGTCGGCGCTCAGCACCTGCAGCCCCTTCACCTGGTCGGCCCAGAGCACCGTCACGATGCCGAAGTCGGTGTGTTCGCTCATGCCGATGAGCTCCCCGTCGAGGTCTATGGTGCCCGGCGGCAGTGCGTAGTTGTTCATGCGCAGCACGTCGATCGAATGGTCAGTGAACCTGTCGAAGAAGCCGGGCTTCAGGTCGAGCGCGTGCGCAAAGATGTCGGTCATCGTGCGCGAGACGCGGCGCGCTTCGGCGAAGTACCTTTCGACCCGCAACCGAAAGTTCAGCACGTCTGGCCAGGTGTTCTCGGCGTAGTCGGCGCGGCCTTCCAACGCCAGCTTGGGAAAGTCGGATGCCGCCGAGCCGACGTTAAACGCTTCGAAGAAGTCATTCATTCGGCTTGCAGACTCGACCCCGAGCGAGAGCGAGAGGGATTCCGCCTTCGGTGGGCTGTAGCCGCGATTTATGCCTTTCGGGGTTACCGATTCGTTCTTCTCGTCGAGGTCGAGGCCGAAGAAGTCGTCCATCGCGCTCGCGAGACCACTGGTCACCGAAGCCGGGATGCCGTGCCCAAGCACCTGCATGAAGCCGACCTCGCTGCACGCGACATCCACCGCCGCGGCGACGGCCGCCTTCGCGCCGTCGGAGCCTTCTCGCACCCAGGGGGTGATGTCGACGGCCGGAACGTGAAACGCCATGACATTGACGCTACGCGTACCTCGTTTCGGGCACGTAAAAGTTACGAGAACGCCGTGCGTCAGGCTGAGGCGTGTTCGGCGGCCCCGCCTTGGTCGGTCGGGGACAATCCCACACCGACTCCGGTGTCATAGTCGGTCGAACCACTCCGGATCAGTCGCGGCCTGCGCGCTGTCATCGAGGCCGCGGCCGCTGGTCCAGAGCACGAGGCCAACAACGCACCAAATGAGAAACGAGGCGAGGGCTATTGCTGCGACTATCGCGAGCACGAGCCCCGCGATCGGCAGGACGGTTGTTACAAAGAAGGCAGGAAGCATCTCACCCCTCGCATTTGAGCTTCGGGGGCCAAGCCTACGCCGCGGGCTGCACGGCCGACCGCTGCCGCCAGCGCCCGAGTATGAGCACCGAAATTGACAGCAGCACGCTGCCGATCACGGCAATGGGGAAGTCCATGAAGAACTCCATGACAAGGAACGACGGGATGAATGACAGTAGCGCCGCTATGCCGACCACGCTCGCCGGCGGGGTCGCCGTCACTTCGCGCGGAGCCTCCCAGCGCCCGACGAGGAAGGAGAGGCCGAATACGGCGAGCAGCACGGCCACGTAAAGCACGGGGCGAGACCACCACCACGCGGCCGAGGCAGGTTCGGGTGCTGCGCCGGGAATCAGCAGGCTCACCCCGGTGACGATCAGGATGAGCGGCAGGTGCCACAGGTAGATGGTCATGAGTCGAGAGCCGGCGAGGAAAACAACAGCACGCGCGCCGTGCGTATTCATGAGTCGTGCGAGCGCCGGCCTCAGCAACCGCAGCACGCAGGCCTGCGCGATGGCCAGCGCGATAAGCGGCAGCGTCGGCGGGTTGAGGTTGGTGAGCATGTCATGCGAGTACGGGCCGACCTGCGTCATCGGGATGAGCGAGGCGTACGCCACGGCCGCGATCAGCACGAGCTGCCACCAGGTGCGACGCGCAAACCAGCCGTCTGCGTACCAGAAGCCAAGCTGCTGGATGAACAGCCACACAAAGAACAGGTTGGCGAGGCCAATCTCCTGGATGCCGATCGAGTAGCGCAGGGCGTCAACCACGATGGCGCCCCCGAGCAGAACCAGGAGCGTCGCGCGCGGCGCGCGGGTGTGGAATCCGACCATCAGCGGAACAAGCGCCTGGCACAGCGTGTAGGCGGCGAGGAACCACAGCGGCGACGCGGCACCGGTCACCGCGACATCCAACAACTTGGGGTCGATGCCGATCAGGTATGCAGCACCGATTACTACGGCATAGAAGATAAACAAGGGGAGGGCGGGCTGGGCCAGTCGCAGCACGCGGTTGCGCACGTAGTCGGCGGCTGTGCCTCCGCGACGGGTGAGCGAACGCCAGGCGGTAATTGCCGCGAACCCGCCAACGACGAAGAAGAGCGGCATGATCTGGCCCGCCCACGTGGCGATGGGGAACCAGGATTGCGTTTCGAGCGGACGTGAGACAACTATCGCGCCTGATGAGTTGAGCCCAACGCCGACCATCATGAGATGAATCGCAACGACCAGCAGCACGCAGAACACGCGGGCGATGTCGAGCGTCAAGTCGCGTTTGGAGAGATCGATCGAGCTTGCCTTGTTCTCCACTGTGCGCGGCTCGCCTTTCGCGCGAGTTGGCGTCGAGAGGCTACTGGTGTGGGCTGCGTCGCTCATTGCATCACTCTAGAGACTGGGTTCAGTTCCAGACTTCGTGCGCGCCGGGAAATGCCGAGAGTTGCCCGAATTCGAGATGCGGCCCGAACATTGGCCGCTTGTAACGCAGCAGCACAACAAGGCTCGCACCTTCGCTGTGCTCGAGCCGCACTTCAATCGCGTTGGTGCGCTCGTGGGCCAGCTTGGTATTGAGGGTGAGAGCCACGGCGCGACAGTGGCGCCGCATGCCCTGCAGCTGTTCCAGCGTGGCGGCAACCAGCTCCTCAGTCTCGGGGTGCTTGCTCAGGGCTGTCGTGTCAGACTCGGCGGCGAGCAGCCTTCCGCCGGTGTCGACGACAAGCGCAAACGGGTCGAACTCGCTGGCCTTGGCCAGGTTCGCGCGGGCGATCGCCAGCGCGGAATCGAGAAGATGGTCAAGGTCGGCTTGTGCAGCCGCGTTGAGACCGTCTCGCCAAGAACTCATCTTCACACCGTACCGACTCCACCCGCCGAGCGCTGGCGACACAACGGGGGTCATTGTGCCAACGCGGAGGCAATATCGCTGCTGCGCCTGGCGGTGCCCAGTCAGTGAGCGACTCAGCACGTTAGCGGGCGTCGAATAGCGCTGATAGCGCCTCGGTGATCTTTGTGCGCACGGCCGCACTCGATATAGCCGCGGTGTTGTCACCTAGTTCGCCGTCGGGGCACTGCGCGGGTACTGTCGGAAGCGTGGCTGAGCGCATCGATACCCTTGTCATCCTCGGCGCCGGTGACA
>JBDUDZ010000163.1:0-5566 GCA_040002635.1 Rhodoglobus sp. | reverse complement strand
ACCTCGAGGGCGACGTCGGCGTCGAGCAAGGCGCGACGGATCTCGCGGACCGTGCCGTCGACATCCGCGGGGCTGAGCTTGCCCTTACCGCGCAGGTTCTTAAATGTCTCAGCGAGGCGGTCAGTGAGGTTTCCGAAAGTTGCCATGGTGAGGCCAGTTTATCTGGCGCGGGTTTAATGGACGGATGGCACTCATCGTTGCGTTCGGCAGTTCTACTCCCGCGATTCCCGAGTCAGCGTGGGTGGCCCCCAACGCGACCCTGATCGGCGCGGTCACGCTGGGCGAGCGGGCGAGCGTCTACTACGGCGCGGTGCTTCGGGGTGACATCAACTCGATCACCATCGGCGAGGGCTCAAACGTGCAAGACCTGGTCGCCATGCACGTCGGCAGCGATCACCCCCTGCGGGTCGGTGATCGCGTGAGCATCGGCCACGCGGCGGTGCTGCACGGCTGCACGATCGGTGATGACTGCCTGGTCGGGATGTCTGCCACGGTGCTCAATGGAGCGGTGGTCGGCGCGGGCTCGCTCGTGGCCGCGGGGGCCGTGGTGCTCGAGGGCAGCGTCATCCCGCCGCGTTCGCTCGTCGCGGGAGTGCCGGGTCGGGTCAAGCGCGAGCTAACGGACGCGGAGTTCGAGCAGGTGAAGGCGAACGCCGAGCATTACCTCGCCTACACGCAAGAGCACCGCGCGGCGACGTCGTAGCTCAAGCGGCGAAGAGCCGCAGGGCGATCACTGCCACCAGCGGCATCCGCTGCTGCGACGAGAGTCGCGACCGGCAGGGCTGCGAACTGTCACGGGTCGAGTAAAGCGCCCTAGCCGACAAGCCCCTGCACGAACACATGCGGGGTGAACCCGGTCAGGTCGCCGATGCCCTCACCCTGGCCGACGAGTTTGATCGGGATGCCGGTGCGCTCCTGCACCGCAAGCACAAAGCCACCCTTTGCCGAGCCGTCGAGCTTCGTGAGCACGAGCCCCGTGACTCCCGCGTGTTCGATGAACGCCTCGGCCTGGTTGAGGCCGTTTTGGCCGGTTGTCGCGTCAAGCACGAGCAGCACTTCGGCGATCTCGACCTGCTTCTCGAGCACCCGGCGGATCTTGCCGAGCTCATCCATGAGCCCGCTCTTGGTCTGCAACCGGCCTGCGGTGTCGATGAGCACAATCTCGATGCCCTCGCGCTGGGCGCGCTCCACAGTTTGGAAAGCAACGGATGCCGGATCCTGCCCCTGCGCCTGCGGCTTCACGATCGACGCGCCGCCGCGTTCGGCCCACGTCGCAAGTTGCTCGACTGCCGCTGCGCGGAACGTGTCTGCCGCGCCCACGACAACCGTCCGGCCGTAGTTCGTCAGGAACTTGGCGAACTTGCCGATCGTCGTGGTCTTGCCAACGCCGTTGACACCGACGACCAGCACCACGGCAGGGCGGGCGGAGAGGTGCAGGGTGGGGTCGAGGCGGGCGAGACGTTCTTCGAGGGTCTCGCGCAGCATCCGCTGCAGGTCAACCGGATCGGTGGTGCGGAACTTCGCGACGCTGGCACGAAGTTCGTCGACTATCGAGTCGGTGATGTCTGGGCCGAAATCGGCAGAGATGAGGGCATCCTCAAGCTCGGTCCAGGTCTCCTCATCGATGGTCTTGCGGGCGAACATGCCTTTGAGCGCGCTCGATAGTGACCAGGACGGTGCCATGGGTCAAGGTTACGGGCTGGCGAGCCGCAGCCGTGGGCGCCGACCCGGAAGGTCGCGACCAGACTCGACAAATTGCCTCAGGGGCGGCCGGAGAGCACGGCGACGAGGCTGGTGGCGAAGACGATAAAGCCGATCGCGGGCAGTACGAACACCCAGTACCGCACGGGGATGAAGAACAGAGTCGAGGTGGGCTTCGTCGTGAGCTGCTGGCCCGTCTCTGGGTGGCGCAGCGGGATTGCGCGATGCGTCTGGACCGCGCCGTTGTCGAGCCGCACCGGCTCGGCAAGCTTTTCGTAGACGACCGCGGCACGCGGTGCATCGAGGTGGCGGTCGACGACGTACTTGTTGAAGAAGTACAGGGCCACGGTACTGAGCATCAAGCCGATGCCGATGAACACCCCCGGCAGCGATCCAGCGCTTGATGGGGCGCCCACCACCAGCATGAGGATGAAGCCCAGAAGCACGCCCAGGCCGAAGAACAGGATGACCAGGATTCCCCACCGCGACCAGATAATCATTCGCCAACAATGCCGGATCGGGACTACATGGGCAATGGGCAGCGGTGCCCGTGTCGTGCCAGCGGGTCGCCAGAATCAACTCGCGCGGGTGCCGGCCTCGGTGTTGACGCGCTGCCCTACGACGGCGCTGATGCCGTCGGCGCGCATGCTCACGCCGTAGAGGGCATCCGCAATTTCCATCGTGCGCTTCTGGTGGGTGATGACAATGAGCTGGCTCGTCTGGCGCAGGTCTTGGAAGATCGTGAGCAGGCGGCCGAGGTTGGCGTCGTCGAGAGCCGCCTCCACCTCGTCCATGATGTAGAACGGGCTGGGGCGCGCCTTGAAGATGGCGATGAGGAGGGCGACGGCCGCGAGACTCCGTTCACCGCCCGACAACAGGCTCAGCCGCTCAATCTTCTTGCCTGCCGGCTTCACCGTCACTTCGATGCCGGTGGTGAGCATGTTGTCGGGGTCGGTCAGGTGGATGCTGCCGGTGCCGCCGGGGAACAAGATCGGGAAGACCTCGTTGAACGCGGCCCTGGTGTCTTCGAAGGCGCTGCCGAAGATGTCCTGCATCTTCTCGTCGATCTCGTCGATGATCGTGAGCAGGTCTTTGCGGGTGTTGGTCAGGTCGGTCAGCTGTTCGGTCAGAAACTTATGCCGCTGCTCGAGGGCCTCGAACTCTTCAAGAGCGAGCGGGTTGACGCGGCCGAGCTGGGCGAGCTTGCGTTCTGCGGAGGCGAGGCGGGCCTGCTGCTCTGCGCGCACGAACGGCGTGCCCGGTTGCGGCCGCGGCGTGACAAATGCAGGATCAGCCGCCGAATCGACCGATGCAGCTGCGGAATCGTCGGGGGCGACTGTGACCTCGTCCTGCATTTGGTACTCGAGCGGAGGCAACTGCGTCGCTGGCGCGTCGTCGGGCACCAGCTCGTCTGGCCCGTACTCGGCCACCAGCACGTCTTCGACGAGACCGAGCTCTTCGCCCGCGCGCTCGAGCAGCGTCGACAGGTGCAGCTTCTTCTCGTAGATCTGCATCTCGAGGCCGTGCACATTCTCGCTGACCGCCGAAAGGCGCTCGCGCAGCGAACTCTCCTCGCGGCGCAGGGTCATTAGTTCGTCGTTCTGCGCGGTGCGCTCCGCCTCTCGGGCGGCAAGGGCAAGACGAGCCTGCGACACCGAACGGTCAACCGAGTCGAGCACGGCGGGCAGGGCTGCGATCACATCATTCGCTGCGGCGACTTGCCGGGCCCGGATGACGGTAAGCCGAGCCTGCTCGACCGCCGCCTCCTTCTCGGCCACAAGCCGTGCGGCCAGCGCCTCTGCGCGAGCGCGCTCCGCGCGCGCCCGCTCACGGAGTGTCTCGAGCTGGATGCGCAGCTCGAGCTCCTTCGCCCTGGCGGTCTCCAGCTCGGCACGAAGGCCATCGCGCGAGGATGCGTCGAGCATGGGCCGCGGGGCGGACTGGAACGCGTCATGGTCGGCGCGGGCGCGCTCGACCTCGGCATCGGCATCCCGCACAGTATCTGTCGAGAGCTGCACCGCGGCGGAAAGCCGCTCCCACTCCGCCTGCGTGGCCTCGAGTTGGATTCGGAATCGACCGAGCTGCTCAGACTGGGCGGCGAGCGCCGCGTCATACTCGCGCAGCGCTGCGAGGGCTGCTGCCGCATCGGCCTGGGCAGTTTCGAGTTGCGCGCGCTTCTCTGCGAGCGCGAACCTAGTGCGTTCGATCTGGGTGGTGACTGTCGAGAGTTTGGCGGCTGCAGCATCGCGCTCGGCGACGAGTTCGAGGCGCGAACGTTTGGCGCCAGACCCACCGCGAAGCACGTACTGGGTGAGCACGTCGCCCTGCTTTGTCACGAGTGTGGCGTCTGGGCCCACGACCGCCGGTTCCGACGCATCGCGCAGCGACGAGGCGGCCGTGCGGTTGGGGACGATCGACGTGTACGCGGCCCGGGCTGCATCGAGGTCATCGGCGATATAGACATTGGCGAGAAGGCCCAGCACACCGCCGGGCGCGGTGACGACGTCCACTGCAGCACGAACGCCGGCGATCGCCCTAGTCGTGGGTGCTGCTCCGTCGGCGACGACAACCTCCACTCGCCCGAAGTCTTTCGCCGCAGACTCGGCGAGCGCGTCGAACGCCGCATCCTGCGAGTCGGCGAGCACGGCGTCGGCGAGCGAACCGAGCGCGGCGGCGATCGCGGCCTCGAAGCCGGGCTCGACCTTCACATGCTCCGCAACGAGACCCCGGATGCCGCGCAGCTTCGCCCCCACGAGAGCGCTCGAGCCATCCTTCTGGTCGACAGCCAGCGAAAGGGCTGAATTGCGGGCGGCGAGGGCATCGCGCTCACGCTCGGCGGTGTGGAGTGCATCACGCAGCTCCTCGATGCCGACCTGCAGCGCGGCGACGGCGGCCTCCGCGGCCTCGTAAGACGAGTCGAGTGACCCGTCACCCTCGGTGCCCGTGGCGGCCTGGGCCTCCAGCGCAACGAACTCGGTGCGCGTGGCATCCCTCCGGGCCTCGGCTTCGGCGAGGGCGGCCTGCTGGCGCAGGAGTTCGCCGCGCGCAGCGGTGAGGGTTGAGGTCGCGACATCCACCCTCGCAGCGAGGCCGGCGAGTTCGAGTTCGTGGCGGGAGACGAGCGCGCTCTGCGCCGAGATCTCCTCATCGAGAGAGTCGAGTGAGGCCTTAGCGAGAGCGGATGCCGCAGCAGCCTGGCCGACAGTTTCCTCAGCTTCGGCTACTCCCGCCGCGAGCACCGACGCCTCGTCGAGAGCTTCCTGCACCGCGGCCTGCGAGATTGTGGAACCGATCGACGGCCCGTCACCCTGCTGCCCGAGCAACGCCAGCCGCTGGTTGGCGAGTGTATACAGGGCCCGAAGTCGCTCCTGCGCTGACTCGAGGCCGAATGCGGTGCGACGGGCGAGGTCGACGGCATCCCCGACCTGGGCCTGTTCGAGGCGGCCCTCGCGCAGCTTGTTCTGGTCGAGCTGTTCCTGCAGCACAATTCGCTCGGTCTTGCGCTCAGATTCGCTGCGGCTGAAATCGGTGATTGCGGCGCGCAGTTCGACAACCTCGTCGGCCAGGAGACGCGCTCGCGCGTCGCGAACCACAGCCGCGATCGACACAGCTTCCTTAGCGATCTCCGCCTGCTGGCCGAGCGGCTTCAGCTGGCGCCTGATCTCGCCCGCGAGGTCTGACAGCCGGGTGAGGTTAGCCTGCATCGCATCGAGTTTGCGAAGGGTCTTCTCCTTGCGGCGACGATGCTTCAGGATGCCGGCTGCCTCCTCGATGAACCCGCGGCGATCTTCGGGGCTGGCGTGCAACACGGCGTCGAGCTGGCCCTGGCCGACGATCACGTGCATTTCGCGGCCGAGACCCGAGT
>JBDUDZ010000162.1:0-5577 GCA_040002635.1 Rhodoglobus sp. | reverse complement strand
AGCGCGGATGCCCAGGGCGAGGTGGAGGTGCGCAACCAGCGCGGCCAGCTCGAGCAGGCAGCCACCGCGAAGGCGCAGCAGGCGGCCCAGCAGCAGCAGGCCGCGCAGCTCGGACAGCAGCCGCAGCAGGCTGCAGCGCAGGACGCCCCGCGTGGTGCATTCGGCCAGCGCCCCGACAACGGCCAGGCAGCCCCGCAGAACCGGGCAGAGCGTCGTGCGCAGGAAAAGGGCCGCGGCTAGCGGTTCTAAAAACCGGCACTTCGAGAAACTGGCGTTTCTCGAAATTGGCGTTTGTGAAAAGTAGCGCTTCTGATAGTTCAGAGTTTTCTTAGTTCAGAGCTTTCTACTAGTTCAGAGCTTTCTACTAGTTCAAAGCTTTCTACTAGTTCAAAGCACGTTGATGGCGGTCGCCCGCCAGCGCTCGTCGAGACCTTCGAGGCGAACTGCAACAGCTCTGGTGCGCGCTCGGCCCCGAACTATTACGACGGCCTCCACCACGCCGTCGCGAGGTTCGCAGAGCGTTGTCGAGCCGATGGAAAAGGTGGGTCGCGTCGCGCGTTGGCCGGTTGCCTGGCGCGCCCGCGCAGATAGCACGACTCTCTTCAATAGGTGGCGGTAGACGTCGTCGGTCACCCAGCGCGAGATCTGGTCGAGGTCACGCGCGCCCGCGAGAATCTCGATGACACATCGCGTTAGGTTCTCGATGAGCGGTTCGGGATTCGGCAGCACGGTCGTCGATGAGGGCTGGTGCCCGAAGAACTCGTCCGGCGAGAACCGCGACCGGATCACTTTCGAGGGAAGTGTCTCGCTGGCGGGACGACTGGCTCCGGCACCGCGCGTGGCCTTCACCGCGGCACTTGCGTTCCTGCTTGGCTGCACGGTGCTCATTTCCCCGAACCTGCTCCGACGGATTTGTCCACCCCCGGATGGGGGTATCGCTACTAAACCAGCCCGGGAGGGATCTGTCCATGATCTATTTTCAATTGTGGATAACATTCCTGGGCCCAGCGATCACTCACTACGGTCGCCACTATGCGCTGGGACTCGCTCTTCGATGATCTCGAAAGCCAGCTTGAGCACGAGCTCTCGGCAGAAGAGCTTGACCTGGAGGCGGAGCAGGAGCGGCTGCGGCTGGGCAGGCTGTCAGTGCGCGACCGGCTCGTCGCCCTGCATGAGGCTCAGGAGCCCGCGTCAGATTATCGAATCGCGGTTACCTTCGGCTCGGGCAGCCGTCTCACTGTGCATCCCGTCACATTCGGGCGGGATTGGTTCTCGGCCGACCTGGTGGAGGGGGAGGGGGCGGTCGCGCGGACGGGAGATCAGGGCATCCTGCCGCTCGCAGCGATCGTCGGCCTGAGTCTTGGACGTGAACAAACTGTGGCAAGCCTGGTGCCGGAACAACCTGACGGTCATCCCCGCCTCTCGGCCCGGCTCGGCCTCCCATTCGTGCTGAGAGACCTGTGCCGCCGTCGGCGCCCTCTCGATCTCGTGTTCGCGGCCGGGGAGCTGCACGGCACGCTGGATCGGGTCGGCCGCGACCACGTCGATATCGCGATTCATGAGCGCGGCGCCGCGCGACGGGAAGTGGCAGTTCGGGAATACCGCCTGGTGCCGCTCGCCGCGCTGCATTACGTGCGTCTCTAGCCTGCGCGAACGCCTGCGCGAAAGCCACCGCGAAAGCCTGCGCGATAGCCACCGCGAACTGTGCGTTCAGACAGCGAACTCTACGTTTCAGGTTTCTCGTGGTTCCCCGAATGCGACCTCGCTAATGTTCGCGAAGTCGGACTGGTGCCACAAGCCCATCCGCCGCGTCTCCTCATACATCGCGGCGATGTACGACTCCAGCACCGAGCGCTCAATACGCCACTGCCCGCCGGCGCCGACCTTGATTGCTGGGAGTTCGCCCGAGCGCACGAGAGCGTAGGCCTGTGCCGCGGAGATGCTCAGCACCTCCGCGGTGTCAGCGAGGGTGAGGAATCGGCCGAGGCCTTCCGCGGATGAGGCGTTCATGGCTCGATTATGAGCGCGCGCGGTGCGGCGTGGGGCCGGTGTGGATAACTTCTGCCGAGCGGTCGAGCCGGTCGCGAGCATGAACCCATGACAACCAAGCGCAAGGCCTTCGCTTTTGACCCGCGACTGGCCATCGGACTGCTACTGGTGGTGGCTTCAGTGGTGGCGGTGGTGGGGGTCGTCTCATCGGCCGACCGCACGGTGCAGGTGTACGCGGCGCGCGATCCGCTCGCACCCGGTGACAAGATCCGGGCCGACGACCTGCAGGAGCGCAGCGTGCGACTGGAAAACGCGGGCCAGCTTTACCTGCTTCCGGGCGACATTCCCGCGGCCGGTCTTGTCGTGACCCGGACGGTCTCGCCGGGCGAGCTCGTCCCGGCCTCGGCGATCGGCAGCGTGGACGGCCTTCGGCTGACCTCGATAGTTCTCACGATGAGTTCCGCGCTCGCGGCATCAGTCCAGCCTGGCTCGGTAGTCGATGTCTGGGCCGCACGCGAGGTCGAAAACGGGCAGTTCGGACCGCCAACGGTTATTGTTGCCGGCGCGAGTGTGGTGCGGCTCTTGGAGTCTGACTCGATAGTCGCTGCGCACGAGACAACGGGCATTGAGGTGCTCGTACCGAAAGCGAAGATCGCGCGAGTGCTCGAGGCGCTCGCAAACGATGACGCGATCTCTGTGGTGCCCGCCGGACTGCCGGGCAGGTAGCGTCATGGCTCGTTTGATATTTGCCCTTCCGGTCGCGATAGAGGATCGGCTCGCGGCCGAGGCGGTGCGGCACGGACACGAGGTCGTGGCACGGTGCGCGAGTGCCCACGAACTTGCCGCGATAATCGACGCTCAGCGACCAGATGCCGTGCTCCTGGCGGCCGAACCCCGCTATCTCACCGACCGAGTGCTTGTCACCGCAGATGACGCGGGAGTGAGCGTCGTTGCACTGGTTACCGGTGAGCCGGCACGCCAGCATGCAGCTGCCCTCGGGCTCTTCGAGACGCTGGATGCCGCGGCCAGGTGGCCCGAGATTGAACGCCTGCTTGCGGGAACCCGGCGCGAGGTTCGAGCGTCCACACCGCGAGCCACCCGCGGCTCGGTCATCGCGGTATGGGGGCCGGCGGGCTCGCCCGGGCGCACGACCCTGGCCATAGCGATTGCTGCAGAGATCGCGGCCCGTGGGCACTCGGTGGCCCTCGCAGATGTCGACACCCACGGGGCATCCATCGCACCAGCCCTCGGGATGCTCGACGAGGCACCCGGATTCGCGGCCGCCTGCCGCCTCGCCAGCAATGACGGATTGAGCACAGCAGAACTCGAGCGGATCGCACAGCGCTACGAGTCGCCTCTTGGGGGATTTTGGGTGCTCACCGGGATCGGCCGACCGAGTCGCTGGCCGGAGCTCTCAGCCGATCGCGTCGCGAAGACGATCGCGCAGTGCCGACGCTGGGTCGACTACACGGTGCTCGACACTTCGTCCAGCCTGGAGAACGACGAGGAGATTTCGAGCGATCTATTCGCGCCGCGACGCAACGCCGCCACAGTAACGGCGGTACACGAGGCAGATCACATCGTGGCAGTAGGGTCGGCAGACCCGGTGGGGCTATCGCGGTTCCTGCGCTCGCATGTCGACCTCGTCGAGGCCGCGTCGACGCACTCCGTGACTGTCGTGATGAATCGCATCCGCACATCGGCGATCGGAATGAATCCCAATGGCCAGGTGACTCAGACCCTGTCACGGTTCGGCGGCATTGAGTCGCCAGTGCTTGTGCCCTACGACCTTGCCGGAGTGGATGGCGCGGTGCTGAGCGGGCGCACCCTTGCTGATTCGGCGCCGCGGTCACCGGCGCGCGCCGCGATCCGCGACTTTGTGGCCTCGCGGCTGCTGCCGGAAGAGGCGCCCCCGGCGCGCAGTCTTCGCGGTCGGTTCGGGCTCGTGCGAGCCAGCAGCTAGCCTTGGAGCGTGTCCACGCTCAGTGATCTCGTCCAGGCCCAGGGCCGCTCGAGCGAAGCAGACATCGAGTGGCTGCACCTGCTCGTCGGTGACTGGCAGCTGCTGGCCGACCTCGCGTTTGCCGACATCGTGCTCTGGGTGCCGAGTGCGGATGACAGCTTCGTCGCCGTCGCGCTCGCCCGGCCCTCCAGCTCGGCGACCCTGTTCTACCGCGACTTCGTCGGGCAGGCGATCAAACCCGAGTGGAAGGCTCAGGTCACCGAGGCATTTAGCAGCGCGCGCATCGTCGACACTGCAAAGCCCGACTGGTACGAAGAGACCCCCACCCGCGTGCGCGCAGTGCCCGTGCTGCGCCGGCTGAGCCCGAGCGGCAAAGAGACAACCAAGCTACCGATAGCCGTCATCACCCGGCACACAAACCTGAGCGAGGCACGCACTCCCTCTCGCCAAGAGCTGACCTTCAACGAGTGCGCGAACGACCTGTTCGCGATGATAGCCGCAGGCGACTTCCCCGACCCCGGGGCACCGTCGAGCCCGCGCAGGGCTGCACCCCGGGCATCCGATGGCCTGATCAGGCTCGACGTGGATGGCATTGTGACTTTCGCGAGCCCCAACGCCCTGTCGGCCTTCAACCGCATCGGGTTCGCCGGCGAGCTCGAGACCGAGTCGCTCGCCGAGGTCACGACAGCTCTCATCGCCGGCCAGACGGTTGTCGACGAATCGCTGCCGCTGGTGGTCACCGGCCGGGCGCCGTGGCGCACCGATATCGAGGCGCGCGGGGTGACGGTGTCGCTGCGCACAATCCCGATCCGCAACCGCGGTGAGCGAGTTGGCGCGATCGTCTTGTGCCGCGATGTGACAGAGGTGCGCCATCAAGAGCGCGAACTGATCACGAAGGATGCCACGATCCGCGAGATCCACCACCGGGTCAAGAACAACCTGCAGACTGTGGCTTCACTGCTGCGCATCCAGGCGCGCCGCACCCACAACGACGTCGCTCGCGAAGCCCTCGGCCAGGCAATGCGTCGGGTCGCCGCCATCGCGGTCGTGCACGACACCCTCTCGGAGGGCCTCAACCAAGACGTCGATTTTGACGTGGTGTTCGACCGGGTTCTGCTGCTCATCGCCGAAGTCGCCTCGAGTCACAACACTACGGTGCATCCCAAATCGACAGGCTCGTTTGGCACGTTGCCGAGCGAGTATGCGACCCCGCTCGCCCTCGCGTTAACCGAGCTTGTGACAAATGCGGTGGAGCACGGGCTGGCGGGCAAGGCCGATGGCGAAGTCGAGATCGTCGCCAAACGCACGACGAAGGTGTTGAGTGTGAAGGTGCGCGACAACGGCGTGGGGCTGGCCGAAGGCAAGGTTGGCTCGGGCCTGGGAACGCAGATCGTGCGCACGCTAATTCAGGGCGAACTTGGCGGCACCATCGACTGGCACACCATGATGGGCAGCGGCACCGAAGTGACTATCGACGTGCCACTGACGTGGCTAACGAAGAAGAGTTAGGAAGCGCGGCGGGCCCGGGCAGCGCGACGCTTGAGCGCGCGGCGCTCGTCTTCGCTGAGGCCACCCCAGACACCGGAATCCTGTGAGGTGTCGAGTGCGTACTGGAGGCACATCTC
>JBDUDZ010000161.1:0-5610 GCA_040002635.1 Rhodoglobus sp. | reverse complement strand
TCTATTTCAGACGATGATTGGACGTCGCCCGCGATTCTGCTCGTGATGGAAGTGTCGGCTGCAAGGGTTTGCCAGTTGAGCAAACGGGCCATATCACCACTCGCGGCGGGGGGAAATACCGTGAGGGGCACCGGGCTGAACGGTTCTACTGGTGCTGGGCCCCGGTGGTTGAAAACTCCGGCGACCCTGTCCCACCAACGATCCTGATGGGCTTGCGCCGCGGGGAGGTTGGCGAGCAGGTGCTCAGAAATACGATCGCGCTGCTGCCAGATCTGATCGACGTGGTTCGCGGCCGCGCTGGACGCGAGCGCAAAAGCGGGCAGCGAAAGCTCGGCCAGCCCAACGTTGGCCAGTGCCCCAACAATCTTTTGTTGCGTGTAGCCATCAACGGGGATTCCCACGGCGGGTACACCCCCTGATACAGCAAAGACAACCGGGTGGTAGCGCGTCGACAGGGAGAGTGATGCGCCGCGCGTGAGTGAAGCAATATCTCGCACGTCGAGGATGGGTTTTTCTATCGCTGTCGTCTTCAACCGGGCAGCAAGTGCCTGATTGACGGCGGCATCGTCGGTGGATTGCCCTGGCTCGAGGCTCGCGAGGTGTGGCAGCAGGAGCAAGCTAAGCCCAGTCTGCTCTGCAAAAGAATCGAGCAACCCAGCAAGCCGGTCAAGGAACGCGTCGTTCTCAACGAGGCCTGCATACGGCGACACGGTTATCGCGCAATAGGGCTTGGCCGGTACCGCGGGATTACCCCCACGAAGAAACATTGCATCGTCGAATGTGCGCTGCACGCGCGCGGCATCCACACCGAGTTGACCTGAGATTTCAAACGAATGCGAATCTCTCAGACCCACGAGATTTGCGCCGGTCAACATCTGTGACATCAGCTCGCCGTCGCGGGCAGTCAGGTGAGGTCCAAGCATCTGACCGCTGAAGACGACGGGCTTGTCGAAGTGGTTGGCCAGTGACGTGAGCGTTGATCGTTCAAATATGTGCTCTGGCCATAGTGACGAGAGGTTACCGCCACCGGAAACCAGCAGCCCGTCGCACTCGGCGACCTCATCGATGAGTTCGGCGGCGCGGTCATCCCACCCACGCCGCGAGAGGTGTCCACGTGCGGCATCCAATATGTCCTGGCAGCGACGCTCCAAGTCGTCGCGGCTGGGGCTATCGGGTCCGGTAGAGGCGAGGCTGCCGACCGAGCGCACACCATACCGCGCTGCCGTCTCGGCCGGATCGGCGGAAATTACAGTGAAATTAGAGAACCCGCGCGAGGTGAGTTCATCGATCGCTGCGGCAAGCATCGCCTCGTCACCAGCGTGGTACTTGGCCCCGACGGCCCCGACGTCGCCAACTATCAAGAGACCCACTAGCGATGCTCCCCGGTCAGTCCCAACACGACAGGCCGGAACGAATCAGCAGCCCCAAGAAGTCCATGGTGCCGTGAAACGTGATTGAGTGCACGCCCAGCCAGTGCGACCCCAAAACTGCGGTCATTGAAAATCGATCGCATTGCCTCAGAAGCTGCGCGAATATCTGGATCGGCCCAGAGCGCGGCCGGATCGTACGGCGCGGCGTTCTTGCCCACCTCTACAAGTTCGTAGGGCACGAGCATTGACGTCTCCTTCGTCATGAAATCGAGGTTGCCCGAATATCCAGTGGCGATCGTTGGAGTCCCGTGTGCCATCGCATCTGCAAGGTTGAGCCCGTACCCTTCCGAGCGGTGTAGCGAGACAAAGCAATCGGAGAGTTCAATCATCGCTTTCATCTCGGGCGTAGAAACGTACCGGTCGACCAGGATCACATCGGGGCGAAGAGCTGCGGCGGCCTGCAGATATTCGCGCTCCTCAGGACGTTGGTGTCCATTTATCGATTTGACAACGAGAACGGCACCATCGTCTGGACCAAACGCATCGATGTAGGCCCGGATTGCACCATGCGGGTTCTTTCGTTCGGAAACCGAGAGGTAGTCGAAGTTCGCCAAGAAGATGAACGGCGCCTCAGGTAGCCCGAGACTGTGACGCGTGAAACCCGTCGACCGAGTCGGAATTTCAATGGGAAGGTTTATCAGTCTTACCGGCCGGTCCGTCTTCGCCTGGATCGCGAGGCGAGTGAATTCGCTCGCCACCAATACCTCATGCACGAGATCCAACGCCCCCGACAGTGAAGCCGGGAAGTCCTGCAGCTCCCAAAACCACAAACCGGCGTGCCAACCGCGCAACCGAGACAGCCCGAACGAGTGCGCAATGACCGGGAGTTGGTCCGCGTTGATGCAGGTGAGTACGTTCTCGAAATTCAAAGAGTCCGTCACGTCGAAGCGCGGCTCGTGGCTTGCGCGCGACAATGTGCCGATCCGCGTGCCGACAATTTCTACCGGCACGCCGGTCGCGAGCATGCCGGTCGCCGCACGTCGACCAGCTTCGCCGACCCCCATTTCCGAATCCGCATAAGCGATCACGCTCCAGCCAAAGGCGCGACTTGTCGACTTGCCTGGCCGCCGCGAGTTTGTGAGCCGTCCGTCGCCAGACCGCTTGTCGAGTTCGGCGAGCCACAGACGGGTGTCCAGATCACTGTGACACCAGTCTTTGAAAGCGGCATTCGATGCTCCGAGTACGCCCGGAAATGCCCTCCTCAGATCTGCCCGCTCCGACCAGACCGACCATTGCGCCGGAGACAACGATTGCGGGGCCGTGCCGACGACCGGCGAAACCAACCAACGCGTGAATTGCCCGGGAAATGCCACGTGGTCGGGCATCGGCATGGAGATCGGCAGCTCCCCCAGCAGAACACTCCGCGCCATTCTTCGAAGACGAGGCAGAAGCTCGACGCCGTTTGCCAGCGCCGCGTGCCCGTACGGTTGCTTTCGCGATTGCCCATGACCGTGCTCGGCAAGTTCCGCCGCGTACTCATCACAGAGTGCCTTCAGCTCTGGAAAATCAGCTAGCTTGACACGCGGTCGGTCACCGAAATGGCGGGATAGCTGCCAGGGCTGCTCCGGGTCGTAGCCGCTGAAGTGGTAGAACTTCAAGACATCGGCGCCAGCATGACGCTCACCTCTAATGAGCGTGACGGGGCGCTCATGCACGTTCCAATAGGCGGCATTGAGGCCGCGGTCGCGCAAAATGCAGTGGGGAAACAAAGCGGGGACCCAGTCGATCCAGCGCTGATCGGTAAAAAGTGCGTTCTCCACATCCACGATCGCGTCGATGGTAAGCCGTTCATGCCACCAGCCGAGAAATGGCATTGACTGGGCGCCGACGGCGATGAAGCCGAGGTTGAAGATGCCGGCTTGCATGATGTTGCGTTCCGCTAAAGATGATCCATCGCGTGGGATGGGAGTCACGGTGTGGGGTGTGAGCACGATCCCCCCCACCGCCGCAGATTCGAATACCTCGGACACATTGCCGTAGAACCGGATGTCAGGATCAAAATACGCGGCAGCATCCGCTCCCTGCCTGAGTGCGGTGGCCAGCAGTGCAGGCTTCAGTGCAGTCGACAGTTCGGTGACGTCGTAGATGAGCATCATTGAACTGAGCGTGTCTGGCTCGATGCCCAGTTCGACCGGAAGGATTACAGTGCCGACACCATCAATTGTCTTGTCCGACTCATTGCCGTCTACAAGCAGTGTGACGAATGCGATGTCAGGGTGCTGCGCGTGGAATGACCGCACGAGCACGCGGGCGAGCGCAATGTAGTTCTTCGCTACTATCGTGCAGCCGGTATAGCGAATACCACCCGCGGCTATTGCAAGGCCCTTCGGATTCGCCGGGCGGCCCGGCGCAAGACGCCAACGCCAGCCGGAGGGGCCGTGCCGACTTCCGCGTTGGCACGGATCTTCGCGATCTCCGCTTCGAGCTGTTCGGCGTAGGCCTTGGCTTCGGGGTAAAGGGGCTCGAGACTTTTCGCGTACTCCTCAGCGCGCGTTACCGCTTCCCCGAGTGCCACCACTTGCTCCCGCAGGACACTTACATAATGGTGTGGGGTGGGGTCAACGGTGCCCGCGATGATCGGCATCAGCTCACCGGTCTGAGTGCTGCGAGTGCGGCCGTCAAGGTAACAGATGGTGACGGCGCGACGCGGATTCGGTGACGGATTCAGGCCAGAACGATGAATCAGCCAGTTGTGCATCAAGACAGCGTGACCCGCAGGAACTGCTAGGTCGACCACTTTGTCCGGCGGGCAATGGAGCGTGGCGTCATCGTCCGAGAGGGTGCTGCCATAGGAGGAAAGGAGGCCATTGCGGTGGGAGCCACGGACCGCCTGCATGCACCCGTTCTCGGGCGTCGCATCATCGAGGGCTACCCAAATCGTGACGAGAGGTTCACGATCGAGGCCCCAGACATCTCCCCCGTCCTGATGCCAAGGCAAGATGGTTCCTTGGCCGGCCGGCTTATTCATGATCATTGCGCGAAAAAGCGACAGCGCGATATGTGGCCCATAAATGCGTGCGCACACCTCGAAAAAGCGCGGATGGCGAATCAGTGGGAGGAACTCGTCGTCAAACTCGAGTCCCTGAATTTTACGATAGAGCTTTGTCGGCGCGTCAAACGCCGCGACGGCATCAGGGAGCTGGAGGTACTCACCGCCCGTGTCGAGTTGCAAGAGCACTCGTGGATTCTTGACGACACCGGCCGCAAGATCGTCGGCGCGTTGCTTTAGCTGCTCGATTGCGTCGGCGCTGAGCACTTGCCCAAGATGCAGAAATCCGTCGCGGGAGAACCCGTCCCACGCCTCATCTGAAATAACAGTCGAGACTTCCGCTGGTGAGGGCGGGGTCATCTCGCGCACCAGGGTGTCGATGTTTAGGTCAGGCGATATATGCTTCGCATCCATCCGGTCAGAGTATCGGAGAGGAAGTTACTGTCGCATTGCAACTTCGTGGAATATCCGATTTGGCGGCCGCTTTCGCCCCGACCGGCGGCTGTGGTGCCGACACGGCGGCGGGTCGCAACGGCAACCGCACCAGCTTCACGGATGTGAAGAACGCCGGCACGCCGAACACGGTCGGCTATTGCTACGACAACGCCGACCGCCTGACCGCGACGACGGTGGTGGCGGCTCCGGGTGCGGCGAATCCGGTGACCGCAGCTTCGCTCACCGCAGGCAACCTCGTCTATGACGCGCACGGCAACACCACCACCCTGGCCGATCAAACCCTCACCTATGACGTCGCCGACCGCCACATGTCGACGACGCTCACGGATGGCACCACGATCACCTACCTTCGGGATGCGACCGGTCGTATCGTGGCCCGCACCGACGACCCGCAAGGCCCGGGTGTGGGTGCTGCGGCGACGACGGTGCGGTACACGTTCGCGGCGGGCACCCTGTTCGGGATGCTGGACAGCGCCAACGTCCTCACCGAACGTGACCTGTCCCTGCCCGGTGGGGTGAGCGTGCAACTGCCGGTGGCGGGTGGGCAGGTGTGGTCGTATCCGAACCTGCACGGCGACTCGATCCTCACCGCCGACGCGACCGGGCTTCGCACCGGTACCCGGGCGGCGTATGACCCGTTCGGTCAACCGATCGACCCGGCCACCGGCGACATTGGCACAATCGCGGCGGATGACGCGATCACCGACACCGCCCCCGGCCAGGCCGACTACGGCT
>JBDUDZ010000160.1:0-5692 GCA_040002635.1 Rhodoglobus sp. | reverse complement strand
CTCTACATCCGCGGCTTCGAGCTCGCGACCGGCTACTCCGAGCTCGTTGACCCGGTCATCCAGCGTGAGCGTTTCGTCGAGCAGGCGTTGCTGGCGAGCAAGGGAGACCCCGAGGCCATGCGCCTCGACGAGGAGTTCCTGCGCGCTTTGGAGCACGGGATGCCGCCTACCGGAGGCATGGGCATGGGAATCGACCGCCTGCTCATGGCCATCACCGGCCTGGGGATTCGCGAAACTATCCTGTTCCCGTTGGTCAAGTAGCGGCCACCGCCAAACGGGTTGCCCCCATTCCGGGGCAATTTCGGGCCGAGGTGGCCCTAGCCGAGCGTTACTCGATATATTGACTCGTCGCGTCCTTTACCCGAAGTTCGGGGCGCGGTCAGCAGCAATCCAACCGCTTACCCTAGCCGCAAGGATCCCTAGCCTTGAATACTCCCGTGCGCGCCGCCGCGTCCATTTTTACGACGATCGCGATCATCGCAACCTCTTTTCTCGGAGCGGCCGCCGCTCAGGCCGACTCCGCAGCGCCAGCAGATCCGGCGTACGTCTCTCCGGTCGACGCGCAAGACCCGACCCCGGTTGACGAGGCTCAGCCCGTCGCGCCTGCGGACGCCCCCGACGTGGTCGACGATCCCGCCGCGCTGGCCGAGGAACCCACTGGCGATGAAGCCACCGGCACGCCGGAGGACTTCCGCTCCGCAGCCCGGTTCGTATCACCGACTTATGCGCCGGCGCCCACGAGTCAGGAGCTTCTACCGGCCGTCTCGCCGATCGCACCCGCGAACAACAGCTATATCGCAGCCCACGACTTCGACATGTCGTGGACCAATCTTGGTACCGGTATCTACTACCAGATTTACTCCACCACCATCGAGCCGACGACCCCGATCATCCAGTCGCCGATCAACGGCGGGCTTGACCACCTTGCAGATCCATACTCGATAGTTGGTGTGCCGGATGCGACCTACTGGTGGCAGGTGCGCGCCAAGAATGCTGACGGCGACACCGGCCCGTGGTCGTCGATCGTCAAGGTCACGGTCGATACCGTCAAACCCACGAATCCCTTGCCGCTGACCCCGGGTGGCTGGACGGTGAGTTCAGACGAGTTCACTTGGACCGCTTCCACCGACGCCTCACCTGTCACCTACGAGGTTGTCACAGGGGATCATCCGAACCTCGATGCAGACGGTCGCATGACGACTAACCCCGTGTCGATTGGCTCTGGCATCGTCGGCACTTCACTTATGTCGTCGTTGCCGACAGGCCCGAAGTTCTGGCAGGTCAGGGCGACGGATGCCGCAGGCAATAAATCGGCGTGGAGCGCGCCGTACGGCACGCAGATCATCGGCGTTCCCGCTATCGCTGCACCCCTCGACGGAGCTGTGCTTACTGGCACGAGCGTTGCGGGTTCGTGGACCGGGGTCTTCGGAATCCTCGGCGTCGCGTCGTACCAGGTTGAATACGGCATCGACAGCGACCACGATGGCTCCCTCGAACACAGCCTGATTTCGGTGCCCGGAACGCAGCTCAACCGCGTGCAGCGCTTTCCCGCGAACTACACGGGCCCGCTGTCAATGCGAGTTCGGGCCGTCTATAACCTTGGCTTCTCGCCCCATGACGCTTCGAGCAATCTCGGACCGTGGAGCGCTCTCGTTAGCTACAGCCGGATCAATCCGCTCGCGCAGGTTTGTGTGCCCGTGGCAGGGTGGAGCACAGAAGATCGGGCACCGGTCACAACGGCCGCCGGGCTCCTGTTCGATGGCCCACACTCCGAAGCTGTCGACTACTACCAGCGTGTAAGCGCGGGTAACGCCCAGGGTCTTAACGGCATGACCTACACGATTGCCCCCGGCGCAACCGGCTACGGTGCGCAACTCGTGGTCGAGGTCAACCCGAACGCCGATCTCGGCCACGGGGAGGTTACCTATACGACGCTCTCGACAAGCGGCAACCCCAGCAGCGGAATCGTCGACGCGCAGAACGGACTTTGGTACGCGAGCAGGATCGACTACAACGCGCCCGGCGGTCAGGGTCACCCGCTTTCCTGGAGCTCCCTCATCGCGCTCATGCCGAATAACACCCTGCTTTCGGCCCCGAGCCTGCACCTGCAGACTGCGTCGCTAGCTGACTCGCACAGTGTTGTGACCTCGGTCTCCAGTTCCTGTGGCACGACTGACTTCACGACCCCTGCGGCCGTCTCGCCTGCGGCCACAAGCCCGGTTGACCCAGGCGCGCGTGGTGGCGGCGGAACCGCGGGAGCGGGTGGAGCCCGTGGCACTACCGGAGCCGCCGCGTCATCCCCAGCTCCTACCGTCAACGACGAACAGCTTGTCACGGAGGCGTTCCCCGTGGATGACCCGCCGTCGAGCCCGAAGCTCGCAGTTGCCGCGGCTGGCTTCGACCTGTCGTGGCTGGTGTGGGTCATCGGCGCGCTTCTCCTCCTGCTCGCGCTGATTTGGTTCCTGCGTTTCCGTCGAAGTTCTTCGGCAAGCCAGACGCCCTAGGCCCTATCATCGGGGCATGAAGCGAATCGGGCTCATCCTCCTCGTCCCGCTGGTGCTTGCTCTCGCAGGTTGCGGCAACCCCGCCGGAACACCCTCGGCTGCGGGCGGCGCTCCCACCGTCGCTCCGACCAGCAGCACGCCGACCGCGACCGTGACGCCGAGTGCTGCACCCGTCGTCCCCTCCGTGGCAAACCCCGCCGACTACCTCATCGATGGCGCGATCGGCGGTGACGGAGACGTCTGGTCGGCGGCCTACGCCTTCTACACCGACTCATCGAAGTCCGTCATCTGCGACTTCCGCCTGTTCTCCGAAACGCCCGGTGTGGCGGCGTGCGAGATCGTGAAGGGCAAGGAGAGCCTCGCGACCTACGCGAAGCCCGCGAGCGTTGTCACCCCGTGCTCTGACGGGCTTGACGGCTACGAACTGCAGATCGGCGCCTTCCAGGCCACCGGCGACAACGTCGCATTCAACGGCTGCCGCACTATCGAAACGAAGTTCCCCGCAGCTGTGCCGACCATCAAAGTAATGCCCGACGGCGGTTCTCTCACGCTCAAGGGCTACAGCTGCTCGGTGCTCTCCGGTGTCGCGACCTGCATGTACTCGCCCCCCGGTTGGACAATTACTTTTGGGTTGGGCCAGGCGACGATCGTCCAGTAGGCCCAATGTAGGCTGCAACGCGTGACCGACGACCTTAAGCTGCCGAGCGACCCCAAGCAAGGCCCCTCGATGGGCCGTATTGCGATTTGGGTGATCGTGGGTGCGATCGGGCTCTACCTCGTGATCTCCGGTGTAGTCGGGATCATCGCCAAGGGCCAGTGATGGACCGTCGCAGTTCGCGCCTGGCCATGGCGGTTGCGCTCATCGGCCTTCTCGTCGTCGTCGCAGTGGCATTCATCATCAAGAGCTACGCTGGCTAGATGCCTCAGGACTTCTGGTCGAACGCGATCTATTCGGTGACCCCGACGATCCTTGTCGGGCTCATCTTTTGGTTCGCGATGCGCGCGATCATCCGCGCTGACCGCACGGAGCGCACTGTCTACTCGAAGATCGAGGCAGAAGAGCGCGAGAAGGTCAACCGCGAGGCATAAGCCGGGCGTTGGGGCAGCGTGGGCTGCTCTTCCCGCCTCGGTCATCGTGCCGCGGCTGGGGATCACGTAGCTCAGAAGCGGCCGATGATCGCGGCGATCTCCTCGTCGACCGTGGTGGGCCACGGCAGGCCGGGCTTGTGGATGCGCAGCGACACTATTCCGTGCAGCATCGCCCACAGCCTGATCGCCAACACGGTGCCCTCACCATCGGGCAGGGATCTCTCGACGGTGAGCCGGATGGCGAGGCTCTCGACCATGTCCCAGCCCGGGGAGCCGGGGCCGCCGCGGTGGGCCAGGCGGTCTGCGCTCTCGAACAGGAGAGTGTATGAGCCCCGGTTGGCAAGACCCCACGCGGCGTAGCGGCCTCCGAGCTCCCGGAGGGAGCCCGTGCCGAGCGCCTCCCGCAGCGCGTCGTTCTGGTCCGAGATGACGGCCTCGACGAGTTCTTCGGCCGAGGCGAAGTGGCGGTACACGGCGGCGGGCGAGACTCCGGCGGCTTTGGCCACGGAGCGCAGGGAGAACGGCGCCTGATCGTCGGGGATGACGAGCAGGTCGCGTGCGGCGGTGACGAGGTCGTCGCGCAGGCGGGCGCCCTCGCCGCGCGCGTTGCGTTCGCGCATCCGGATCACCTCACTTGACAATCATCTGTATACACCTGTAAACCTAACTTAGTTCACACCTGTTTACCTAGAGGAGAATCTTATGTCGTTCATCCCGAAGCGCTCGCTCGTCACGGGGGCCTCCGCCGGTATCGGCGCTGAGTTCGCCCGCGCGCTCGCAGGCCGTGGCTCCAATCTCGTTCTCGCCGCGCGTCGAACCGACCGGCTCGAAGAGCTCGCCGCGACCCTTGCTGTGGAGGTGCAGGTGGTCACCATTGACCTTTCCCTGCCCGAGGCGGGCAAGCGGCTGTTCGACCTGGCCGGTCCAGTCGACCTGCTCGTCAACAACGCGGGCTTCGGCACTCATGGCGCCCTCGTCGACGAAACTCCCGAGCGCCTCGCGCAGGAGGTAGCCGTCGACGTCGCGGCGGTCGTCGACGCCACAAGGGCGTTCCTGCCCGCGATGATCGCCAAAGGCTTCGGCGGAATCGTCAACGTCGCGAGCACTGCGGCGTTCCAGCCGATCCCGGGCATGGCGGTATACGGCGCCTCGAAGTCGTTCGTGCTGAGTTTCAGCGAGGCGATGTGGGCGGAGGCGCGCAAGCACGGCGTCAAGGTCACTGCCCTCGCGCCCGGCGCCACGTCGACCGAGTTCTTCGACGTCGTCGGCACGTCACAGGCCGCAGTCGGTCGCCAGCAGACCGCCCAACAGGTAGTGGCCACAGCTCTGCGCGCGCTCGATCGCCGCTCGACCCCTCCGCATGTCGTCTCGGGAGCGGGCAACGCGGTCGCGGCGTGGGGAACCCGCCTCGTGCCGAAGCGCCTCCTCGCGCCCATGGCGGGGCGCCTCGTCGGTTTCGACAGCTAGCGGCTAAGAATCTCGAATCCGTCGATCAACTGTGGCTCATCGGCCTCGATGACATCGTGGGTCTACCTCGAGATTGCTCATGCCAGCACCGTGTGCAGTTCGGTCAGCAGCCGGTCGGCGTCGGCCATGCTGAACGGCAGCGGCGGCCTGATCTTCAGGGTGTCGTTGCCGGGCCCGGATGCCGCCAGCAGCACCCGTCGCTCCCGAAGCGCGTTGACCGCACCGACGGCAACCTGCTCGCTCTCCAGTTGCGCGCCGATGAAGAGCCCCGCGCCGCGCACCTCGACGAACCGCCCCATCGAACGGAGCTCCTGCAGCAGGTACCGCCCCACGCCCCGAGCGTTCTCCATTAGGCCCTCGTCGCGCAGCACGTCGAGCGTGGCCTGGGCTGCGGCGATCGACACCGAACTGCCTCCGAAGGTGTTGAAGTAGCGCGAGTGGCTGTTGAACTCGTCGACCAGTTCGCGACGGGCGAGCATGGCGGCGATCGGCTGGCCGTTGCCCATGGGCTTTCCCACGGTGACGATGTCGGGCTGCAATCCATGGCGGTCGAAACCCCACATGCCGGTGCCGAGTCGCCCGAAGCCGGGCTGCACTTCGTCGGCGATGAAGAGGCCGCCGGCCTTGCGCAC
>JBDUDZ010000159.1:0-5706 GCA_040002635.1 Rhodoglobus sp. | reverse complement strand
TCAACCGGCCTCAGGAGTGCAGCACTTATCGTCGATGGCCTCGCGGAGCTGCCGGCCGACAAGGTCTACGAACTCTGGTACATCGACGGCTCGGGTGCCCGCGGCGCCGGCACCTTCACCGTCGGTTCGGCGGGCAGCACCTGGCGGGTGCTCGACGGCACGATGAGGGCTGGCGACACGGTTGGCGTGACTGTGGAACCCGCGGGTGGATCGAAGGCTCCGACCACTGACCCGATCGTGAAGATCGCTTCGGCCTGATACGCAACCCCATGTGCCCAGAAAAGCCCCGGTGGGGATGCCGGGGCTTTTCTGTCATCTGGTGGCGGCTCGGCTCAGCCGAACTTACCTGAGACGTAGTCTTCTGTGGCCTGCACCGACGGCTTCGAGAACATGGTGCGGGTGTCGTCGTATTCGATGAGCTTGCCCGGCTTGCCGGTGCCCGCGATGTTGAAGAACGCCGTACGGTCGGAGACCCGAGAGGCCTGCTGCATGTTGTGGGTAACGATCACGATCGTGTACTCCTGTTTGAGCTCCTCAATGAGGTCTTCGATCGCGAGAGTGGAGATCGGGTCGAGAGCAGAGCATGGCTCGTCCATCAGGATGACCTCGGGCGAGACCGCGATCGCCCGTGCGATGCAGAGTCGCTGCTGCTGGCCACCGGAGAGACCCATCCCGGGCTTGTCGAGACGATCTTTGACTTCGTTCCAGAGGTTGGCGCTCTGCAGCGACTTTTCGACGAGCGCGTCACCATCAGACTTTGAGAGTTTGCGGTTGTTGAGTGTTACACCGGCAAGTACGTTGTCTCGTATCGACATCGTCGGGAACGGGTTGGCACGCTGGAAGACCATGCCAACCTGGCGGCGGACAAGCACGGGGTCGACTCCCGGGCCATAGAGGTTATTGCCGTCGATCATGACTTCACCCTCAACGTGCGCGCCGGGGATCACTTCATGCATGCGATTCAGCGTGCGCAGAAACGTCGATTTGCCGCATCCGCTTGGCCCGATCAGGGCCGTGACGGTGCGTGGTTCGATAGTAATCGTGACACCCTCGACGGCCAGGAAGTCTCCGTAGAAGACATTCAGGTTGGTTACTTCAATGCGCTTGGACACGTGTTCTTGATCCGTTCTGAGCTGACTACCTGGCGCCCTTGGGCGCGAAGACCCTGGCGACGATGCGGGCAATGATGTTGAGGATGATGACCAGAATCACAAGCAGCAGCGCCGCGCCCCAGGCTGAGGAATTTGATGCGGCGATGTCTTGGCTGGGGAACTTGTAGCCCGTGTAGGCGAGCACTGGCAACGTCTGCATGGGGCCGTTGAACGGGTTGGCGTTGAAGTTATCGGTGAAACTCGCCGCGATGAAAATCGGTGCGGTCTCGCCGATCACGCGGGCGATGGCGAGCATGACGCCGGTGATGATGCCGGCGATGGCCGTTGGCAGCACGATCTTGGTGATCGTCGAGAAGCGTGACACACCCAGCGCGAACGATGCCTCACGCAGGTCGCTCGGCACGAGACGCAGCATCTCTTCACACGAGCGCACGACGATGGGGATCATCAGCACCGACAGCGCGACCGAAGCCGAGAAGCCGCTGAACGCTTTCGGACCGATGAGGAGGCTGAACAGCGAGAACGCAAAGAGGCCGGCAACGATCGATGGGATTCCGGTCATCACATCAATGAGGAAAGTTACCGCCCTGGCCAGCCAATTGCTGGGCTCTGCGTACTCGACGAGATACACGGCGGTGAGGATGCCGATCGGTACCGACATGAGTGCCGCGATCCCCGTTATCTCCAGGGTGCCCACTATGGCCTGAAGGGCACCGCTGGAGACGGTGACGGCGAGCGTATCCGGGTTGAAAACAGCGCCGCCAGTGGTTGAGATGAAGCCCCAGTTCAGCTGGCCAATGCCTTTGATTGTCACGGTAGCCAGTGTCGAGACGAGCGGGGCCAGAGCAAGGAGGAACGCGATCGCGACGAGACTGCGCACGAGCCGGTCGACGGCCCGGCGGCGGTTCTCGGCGACAGAGGAGAGCACGCCGAGGCTCACCAAATAGAGCACGACAGACAAAAAGAGCCAGCCGCCAACAGTAAAGGCAGACATGAACGCCATGATGGCGGCCACCACTAACAGCGACGCCGCTACGAGGTATAGCTCGACGAGCTTGGGCAACTGCCCGGTGGTCAAATTGTTGACAATAGGCCCCCGTGGCTGCCTCAACCTCGAGCTGGCAGTCGTGGTCATGAGATTCCCTTGCCGAGCTTCTTGGTGATATCGATAGCTTCCGTCGCCTCGATTGACGGGCTCGCCGGCGAAACCGCAACGCCGCGCGAACGCCTGGGCCGTGAGATAGCTCCAGGGCCAGTGCGGGCAACGATTGTGCGGGCAATGATGTTTACTGCCAGCGACACGACGAAGAGCATGAGGCCGGTGCCGATCAGGGCCGAGCGCTGCAGGCCCGTAGAGATTGGGAAGTTGAGCGCGATGTTGGCGGCGATGGTTTGCGAATTCTCACCCTCGGTGAGGATATGGGTGGAGAAAAGAATCGACGGCGAAATAATGAGGGCGATCGCCATTGTCTCGCCGAGTGCCCGACCTAAGCCAAGCAGCGTCGCGCTCACGATGCCGGAGCGAGCATAGGGCAGCACCGCAAGTTTGATCATTTCCCAGCGAGTGGCGCCGAGGGCCAGTGCGGCTTCCTCATGCAGTCGCGGTGTCTGAAGGAAGATCTCGCGCGAGATCGAGCTGATGATCGGCAAGATCATTACCGCGAGTACAACACCGCCGGCAAGGATCGTCGAGCCAGTGCTTGACGGCTGGCCGCCAAAGATCGGAATCCAGCCAAGGTTCGAGTTGAGGAAGTCTGTCAGCGGCAGAAGAAACGGCCTGATGACGATGATTCCCCAGAGGCCAAACACGATGGAGGGCACCGCGGCCAGCAGGTCGACAAGGTAGCCGAGGATGCCCGCAAGGCGGCGCGGTGCGTAGTGCGACGTGAAGAGAGCGATGCCAAGGGCCACCGGTGCGCCAAGCAGAAGCGCAATGAACGAGGCCCAGAGGGTTCCCCACAGCAACGGCAGCACGTAGGCCCAGAAGCTGGCAAATCCACCAGTAGGACCGGTGTTGAGATCGCCGTTCGTTTGCCAGTTGGCGACGATTGACGGGGCGGCCTTGACAATCAGGAAGAGCGCGACTCCGGCCAGAATTACCATGATCGACACTGCGGAAGCCGTGCTGAGGCCGAGGAATACCCGATCCCCTACGCGGCCAGATGAAACTTGCAGAGCCCGAGCAGGGGGCACCGTGTTTGTCGATCTGGTAGTCACGGTGCTCCTGTCGGGCTCTGCAAGGTTTTCTCTTGGGTACTACAGGTGTAGCGGAATTACTTGATAGTGGCGATGGTAGTCGCGGCGGCGGTGCTGATCGACGCGGGAAGCGGCGCTGAACCGGCGTTCTTCGCGGCGACCTTCTGGCCGAGCGGGCTGGTGATGAAGCCGAGGTAGGCTGCGGTCAACTTGGCCTGGGCCGGGGTGGCGAACGTCTTGCAGACGACCGCGTACGAGACCAGCGGGATCGGGTAAACATCGCCCGACGTGAGCTTGCTGTAGTCGAACTTCTGGGACATGTCGCCTGCGACGCCGTTGAGGGCGGGAGTCGTCGCGGCGGTGTACGCAGCAGCGACACCGTCCGCGCTGAAGGCGACGAACGACGAGCCGACCCCGACCTCAACAGCGTTGAGTGAACCGATGGCGCTGTGGTCGGCGTAGCCGATCGTGCCCTCACCTGCGGTGACGGTGTTCACGATGCCGGAACCGCCCTGCTGCGCTGACACGTTGCCCGCGACGGGCCACTTGTTGCTGGCCGGGAAGGTCCAGTCGGTCGGAACCGTTGCAGAAAGGTAGTTGGTGAAGTTCTGCGTGGTTCCCGAGCCGTCAGAGCGGGCAACCGTCTGGATCGGGCCGGCCGGAAGGGCCTTTCCGTTGTCCTTGGTGATTGCCGCGTCGCTCCAGTCGGTGATCTGCAGGCTGAAGATCTTCGCGATCGTCGAGGCGGTCAGCTTGAGGCTGGTCACGCCCTTGACGTTGTAGACGATCGAGATGCCGTCGAGGTACACCGGGATGTCGATGGCACCGTCGGCGCCACAGACCGCAGCAGCCGCCGTGGTCTGCTCAGGCTTGAGGGGCGAGTCTGAGCCGGCGAAGTCGTAGGAGCCCGCGGTGAAGTTCGTGACGCCACCGCCCGAGCCCTGGGACTTGTCGTAGTTGACGGTTACGCCAGTGGCAACAGCCTTGAACGCTGCGGTCCAGGCCGCCTGGGCGTTGCCCTGAGCGCTCGAGCCACCGGCGGTCAGGGTGCCGGTCAGCGTCGGGTCGATGACGAATGCCGCCTCGGTCGGGGTGGGGGTCGCGGTCGGATCGGTGGTCGCAGCCGAGCATGCGGAAAGAGCGATCACTGTGGACAGCGCGAGAGCGCCAACCACTGCTACATTCTTGAACTTCACTGTGTTCCCTTCGGGATGGTGATCACGCGGTTCGTGCCCAGTGATGGGCGCGAGCGCGCTGAACCGGGTGCCGGTCCGAAGGGAAACGCTATGGTGGCGAATGTGCCGTATCGCGCCCGGGAGGTGAACGGACGGTTAACGAGACGCGAACTATCCGCGAAACCCTCATTCATGGGTTGAATGGCGGGGTGACTAGTCCAGATTCGGGGAGTGCGTCTCGACAGCGACGAGCCCAGACTCGGGATGCTCGAGCGAGATGTGCAGCACGCTGAAGTCACCCGTGGCCAGCGCGGCCGCGTCGCGCAGCGCGGCATCCACTGGCGTTTTAGTGAGTCGGGCGAGCTCGTCGACGATCTGCGGCAGCACCGGCCCGTGGCTGCACAGCACGGCAGACTGCTTTTTCTTGAGCCGCTTGGCCACCACGGAGGTGACGCCGACCGCGTCGGACTCGTAGGCATCCTGACTAATCAAGTCGGTGGCCTTGACGGGCAACTCAAGAAGCTGGGCGAGGGGCTGCACCGTGGCGAGACAGCGCGCTGCGGTGCTGCTGATGATCTTCGTGGGGCCGAAGGCCGCGATGCCCCTGGCGATGCCGGCGGCCTGGTCGGTGCCGCGCTGCATGAGCGGGCGAGTGGAGTCGGGGCCGTCCCACGCACTCGGCGTGACGGCCTTGCCGTGACGCACCGCGACTATCGCGAAAGTTCGCGCCGTGCCGGCAGCCAGCCGGTCAGCGAAGCGGTCGACCACGGCGAGGTCGTGCTCGTAGCTGAGCTTCTTGCGTGCCTTGTCTAGAGGCAGCCATTCGAGGGCCGCGATCTCAGCGTTGGGCATGAATCGTGACAGCTCGAGTGCATGCTCGTCGATCTCGGTCGACCAGTAGTGCACGATTTTGTCGCGACCGCTTGGCAGCACGTACTCGACGGTTCCGAGCGGGGCACCGAGCGTCACGGCAAGCCCGGTCTCTTCAAGAATCTCGCGCACGGCCGTCTCGGGCAGTGTTTCGCCGGGGTCGACTTTGCCTTTGGGCAGTGACACATCGGCGCGATCGCCGCGGTGCACGACGAGGATCCTCGCCGTGCCTCCGATGAGACGCCAGCACACCGCACCGGCAGCCAGGACGGGTGGCTGCGTGGCACTCACCGCAGAACCCCGCCGCGCTTCCGCTGTGAGATCTGCTTCATGAGAACATTCTGCATGTCGGC
>JBDUDZ010000158.1:0-5719 GCA_040002635.1 Rhodoglobus sp. | reverse complement strand
ATCGCCTCGATCACCCAGTCGCAGTCGGCGAAGTCGGCCTTGTTCGTGGTCCCGCTGACGAGTGCCTCGAGCCGGTTTGACTCGTCCTGCGAGATGCTGCCCTTGGCCAGCAGCGCGTGGATCTCCTTGTGGATGTAGGTGACGCCCTCATCCACCCGGGCCTGGTCGAGATCGGTGATGACCACCGGCACCTGCAGGCGACGCACGAAGAGCAGGGCGAACTGGCGGGCCATGAGCCCGGCGCCGATGACGCCAACCTTTGTCACCTTCTGCGCGATTGCCTTGTCCGGCGCGCCTGCGGGGCGCTTTGCCCGCTTCTGCACGAGATTGAAGGCGTAGATCGAAGCGTGGAACTGGTCGCCGGAAATCAGGTCGCCCAACGCCTTGTCTTCTGCTGCGAACCCGGTCTTCTTGTCAGTGTTCTTTGCGGCCTTGAGCAGGTCGAGTGCGCGGTATGGCGACTGGGCTACCTTGCCGATTCGGCTGTTAAGGGTCTTCTCGGCAATGCCGATTGCTATGTCCCATTTCACGGCACGCTCAAGTTTGCCCGGTTCGTTCGCACGCTTGACCTTGGTCTTTCCGCTGATCACGCCATCGGCCCACGTGATCGAATTTTCGAGGAAGTTGGCGGGGCCAAACATCGCGTCAGCTATTCCAAGTTCGAAAGCCTGCGGCCCGCGCAGCATCCTGTTGCTCTTCAACGGGTTCGAGATGATCACCTCGAGGGCGTTCTCGATTCCGATGAGGTTCGGCAGCAACCATGCGCCGCCCCACCCCGGGATGAGGCCGAGAAAGACCTCGGGCAGGGCGAGCGCTGGCACTGAGCTGTCGATGGTGCGGTAATCCGAGTTCAGTGGGATTTCGACTCCGCCGCCGAGTGCGAGCCCGTTGATGAAGGTGAACGATGGCACACCGAGTTCGCCGAGCTTGCCGAGCGCCCAGTGGCCGAGTTGCGCCATCTGCTTGCCGGTCTCGCGGTCTGGGATCTCGCTGACCTTCGAGAGATCGGCCCCGGCGGCAAAGATGAACTGCTTGCCGGTCACCGCCACGCCGTGGATCTCATTCGCCTTCGCCCGCGCCGCGAGTTCATCGAGTACGCCGGCGAACTCGATGAGCGTCTTGGGCCCCAGGGTATTTGGCCGGGTGTGGTCTTTGCCGTTGTCGAGGGTAATGAGGGCCAGCACCTTGCCGCCGGAGATCGGAATGTCACGCACGAATGAGTGAGTGATCACCTCATCGGGGTCGAGGGAAGCCAGCTTGTCAAAATCGGTCGCAGACGTCATCCCTACTTCTTCTTTCCGTTGTAGTGCGGGTTCTCCCAGATGACCGAGCCGCCCTGGCCGAGGCCGATGCACATGGCGGTGAGGCCGTAACGCACCTCGGGGTGCTCGGCAAACTGCGCGGCGAGCTGGATCATCAGTCGGACACCGGATGACGCGAGGGGGTGGCCCATCGCGATGGCGCCGCCCCACTGGTTCACCCGGGTGTCGTCATCGTCGATCCCGAAGTGGTCGAGGAATGACAGCACCTGCACCGCGAATGCCTCGTTCAGTTCGAACAGGCCGATGTCGTTGATCGTCAGGCCGGCTTTCTTGAGCGCCTTCTCGGTCGACGGCACGGGGCCAATGCCCATGATCTCGGGCTCGACGCCGGCAAAGGCGAAGCTCACCATGTGCATCTTGGGCGTGAGCCCGAATTCCTTTGCCGCGGCGGTGCTCGCGATTATCGATGCTGTCGCACCGTCGTTGAGGCCCGACGAGTTGCCGGCGGTGACACGTCCGTGCGGGCGGAATGGCGTCTTCAGCGCTGCGAGACCCTCCATCGTGGTCTCCGGGCGCAAGGCCTCGTCAACGCTCGCGAGACCCCAGCCAGCGTCGCTCTTCGTCGCGATCGGGATGATGTCAGGCTGCAGCTTGCCGTTGTCGTAGGCCGCCTTCGCTTTCTGCTGGCTGCGCAGCGCGAAGTGATCTGCACGCTCCTTGGTCAGGTGCGGAAAACGGTCGTGGATGCGCTCCGCGGTGTTACCCATGTTGAGGGCCTCACCGCTGACCAGCTTCTCGGCGAGGAAGCGGGGGTTGGGATCGGCGCCGAAGCCCATGGGGTGGCGCCCCATGTGTTCGACGCCGCCAGCGATTCCTACGTCGTAGGCGCCAAACGCAATTGCGCCGGCGATAGTTGTCACCGAGGTCATCGCCCCGGCGCACATGCGGTCGATCGCATAGCCGGGTACTGACTTGGGCAGGCCGGCCAGCAGGGCTGTCGTGCGACCCAGCGTGAGCCCCTGGTCGCCGGTCTGCGTGGTCGCAGCCATTGCCACGTCGTCGTAGCGGTCTTGGGGAATCTTTGTGTTGCGTTCGAGCAGCCCGATCATCGCCTTGACGGCCAGATCGTCGGCCCGGGTGTTCCAGAACATGCCCTTTTCGCCCGCGCGGCCGAACGGGGTGCGAACCCCATCGACAAAGACGACTTCCTGCTTCTCGGCCACAATGCCTCCACTTTCTAGGTCTGAATTGATCCTAGGCTCGTGGTTTTTTGGGCGGGAATCCTTTGATTGTTCCTACGAAGCAGCTTCGGGGGTCGGTTCGGGGGTTTGGCTCGCTTCGACAAAGGCATCGGCGATCACCTGTGCCGATGCGTCAATCTGCCACGGGCGAGCGCCGGATGTCGCGAGTGCCAACGAGATGTCCTCGACGCCCGCTGGGGTGGGCGGAGTCCAGGCGAGACGGCGCAGCAGTTCGGGAGTGAGGATGTTCTCAACGGGAATTGACATCTCAGTAGCGACGTCGGTTACCGCGGCCCTGGCGTGTTTGAGACGCCGGTCGGCTTCGGGGTTCTTGTCGGCCCACACTCTCGGCGGCGGCATCGTCTCGCCAGACGATCGCAGCACGGGAAGGTCAGTTGACGTCATTCCCGCCTGAATGGCGTTCCACCAGCGGTCAATTTGCGAGCGGCTTGCCCTGCCCGTGAATTCTTTGAGAGCCGCGAGGTCACGCTTGGTGTCTGGCAGTACGCGGGCGGCAGCCACGAGCGCAGAATCGGGAACGAGCCTGCCGGGCGCGGTATCAATTTCGCGCGCGTATGCGTCACGCGCCTCCCAGAGTTCGCGGGCGACGGCAAGGTTACGGCCCCCACGAATCGCGTGCACTCCGCTCAGGCGGCGCCACGGCTCCTGTCGCACGATCACAAAATCGCGGCCGAGAACGGAGGTGAATTCCTGTTCCGCGATCTCCGACTTTCCATCACGATTAAGAACCTCGGCGAGGGCCTCGCGCAGGTCGACGAGCAGTTCGACATCGAGCGCTGCATAGACCAGCCACGCCTGGGGAAGCGGGCGCGTCGACCAGTCGGCAGCCGAATGTTCCTTGGCAAGGTGGATGCCGAGCAGGTCTTCAACCACAGCACCGAGGCCCACGCGAGGCAGTCCAGCCAAGCGTGCCGCGAGCTCGGTGTCGAACAGTCGCGTGGGGTCGAGGCCAACTTCGCGCAGGCAGGTGAGGTCCTGGCTAGCCGCGTGCAGAATCCACTCTTCTGCTTTGATCGCGTCATTGAGCTCGGTAAAACTGCCAACGGCCGGGGGATCGAAGAGGAATGTGCCTGAGCCGCGCCGGAAGATTTGGATGAGATAGGCCCGCTGCGAATAGCGGTAGCCGGATGCCCGTTCGGCGTCGATAGCGATAGGTCCGGTGCCGCCCGCGATCTTCGAAACCGCGGCGAGGTAGGCCTCGCGGCTTTCGATGACATCGACCTGCACATGGTCGGCCTGCACCGGCGCCGCTGGGGGCGCAGGAACGTCGGCGGCGCTGTCGTCTGCGCTACTCACGACCGGCTCGTCGGGCAGATAGCAAACTCACTCCCTCAACTGCCGGCGGAAGACCGGCGAGCATACATAACAACTCACCCCAGCCTTCCACATGAGCGGCGAGGTCGGGACCGTCGGGAGTCCAGGACGCTCGCAACTCGATCTGGGCTCCGTCGCCTTGCGCGGCGAGTTCGCCAAAACCTGTCGAGAGAATCTTGGTGGCAGTGCCCGAGGCGTTGGTATACCCAGCGCCCCTGGTGTCGAGCGCGTCGACAAGCCATGACCATGCGACATCGGTGAGAAACGGGTCGACGCCCATTTCCATCTCGAGGGGGGCCTGTGCGTAACAGATCACCCGAAACTCACCATTCCAGGCCTCGGGCGACTCGGGGTCGTAGAGCAGTACAAAACGGCCGGTTCCCAGTTCGGAGTCGTTGCCGTGACGGGCGGGAGTGACATCCGCAGCGAGAGCGAACGACCACGGAGCGAGTGTTCCCGGCGCGGAAATCTCGGTAGTGGCCAACTCGCCGCGTATTGCAGCGCCGCGAATTGATTCTAGCGCGCGCGCGAAGATCGCCGGTGGGGTTGAGAGCACGTCGGGCACGACTGAAGATTAGGCTTTATCTAGGGCATCTGCCCTTCAGCCACGCCGCCGACGGCAGGCAGCGAGACTAAGGAGCGGCAATGGTTAGGCGGCAGCGTTCCGATTCGATAGCGGGTCGGATAGTCACCGGCACCGCGATAGGCGTGGGTGCGTTGGCTGGAGCTGCAGCTATCGCGGCGGGAATCGTGACGGTGATCTTTGCCCGCACCGTCGTGACTCCACCAACAAAGCGCGACGAAGATGTCGAGATCCTCGCGGATGACGCAGACACGATCACCTTCTCTGCGACGCTCGACTCGATGACGCCAGGGCGGTACTCGTTCTGGTTCGATCAGGAGGGTGGCCACGCTCGGGTGGGTGAGATTCTGTCGTACACCCCAGATACCGTCACTCGCCAACTTCTTGGCGTCGACTTCGGAGACTTGGGCCGTGCCCGACGCGGCAGGTTTAGTGGCTGGTTCTATCTCTCTCCCGCCGAACTGGAAGTGCCGTACGAGGATGTCGAGATCAACACCGAACTCGGCCCGGCCCCCGCTTGGCTCATCCCCGCCGCTGGCCCATCAGCGCGGTGGATGATCGCAGTCCACGGTCGCGCGGTTCGTCGGCAGGAGACCCTGCGCGGCGTGCCCGTTTTTCGTTCCGCCGGATACACATCGCTTCTCATCTCATATCGCAATGACCGTGACGCGCCCGCCACTCCCGACAACCGTTACGCCCTCGGTGATACCGAGTGGAAAGACGTCGAGTCGGCGATGCAGTACGCGATCGACCACGGCGCGCGCGAGATCGTTCTCATGGGCTGGTCGATGGGCGGCGCGACGGTGCTGCAGGCAGTTACCCGGTCACCGCTCGCGAAGTTCGTGCGTGGGCTAGTGCTTGACTCACCCGTCGTGGATTGGGTGTCGGCGCTCAAATTCCAGGGCGCGCTGAACAAGCTTCCCAAACCCCTCGACCTCGGTGTTCTTGGATTGTTGTCACAGCGTTGGGCGCGCTTCCTCACCGGGCAGTCATCGCCAATCGACTTCAAACGACTTGATTTCGTGCGCCGCTCGAAAGAATTGCGGCTACCGATACTGCTGCTGCACAGCGACGACGACGGGTACATTCCGGTCGATGCCGCGAGAGCCCTTGCCGCGGCACGCCCAGACATCGTGACCTTCGAAGAGTTCACGACTGCGCGCCACACCAAACTCTGGAACTACGATGCAGACCGCTGGAATTCGGCGATTGCCGCATGGTTGGGGCGCTGAGCGGCGACAAAGTCGCGAGGTGCTACTGAGCCGCGACTTTGTCGCGAGGTGCTACTGAGCCGCGAC
>JBDUDZ010000157.1:0-5731 GCA_040002635.1 Rhodoglobus sp. | reverse complement strand
GATGGCCGACGAGCACGAGGCCGTCGTCTCCGAGGTGAAAGAGAATCCCGTCGCCGATCAGATAGCCGTCTTGATTGACCGAGATCAGCTGTTTGGCGATCCCACCCCGGAAGTTCGCGAAGGTATTGGCGGCGATTCCCTCCAGCATCGGGATGAGGTCTGCACCGTCGAGGAACAGTTGAGTCATGTGATGCGACTGGTCGATCAGGCCGACAGTCGTGTTCCACGAGCGCTGCTCATCGCGCCAGTTCGTGAACTCCGGCGCCACCGGGAAGGTGAACGCCGGCCAGTCCTGGTTGCGGAGCAATTCGACGGGATTGCCCACTCGGGCGATCGCCTGGGCAAGAGATTCTGGCGTCATCATTGATCCTCACTCGTCGACGCGCGGAGCGGCGATGCTCACACGCGTTCGTAGCGTATGAGCACGAGTGGGTCTCTCGCGCCGTCATTTCCTTTCAACGGGAATGGGCGGCGATTCACTCGTGCAGCAGGGAGCCGTTCTTGGCCAGCACATTCTTCTCGCCGGCCTCGATCGGCACGCCGAAACGGTTTTGCTTGGGCGGCATGGGGCAGTTGAAGGCGTAACTGAAGGCGCAGGGCGGCAGGATGGCGCGGTTGAAGTCGAGCGTGATCGTGCCGTCGGCGTTCGGCGCGACGAACAGGAAGCGGCCGACGCTGTATGTCGAGTCACCGCTGGTCGAGTCGGCGAACACCAGCTGCAGCGCGCGCCCCGCTTTGAACGCGGCCAACTCGTAGTCGACGCCGTCGCGCGTGAAGGTAATCCGCCCCGGAACGACCTCTTCGCGGGTCTTGCCCTCGTCTTTGAGGTGCTCGAACCCCATCGTGGTGCCCGCCGGGTTCTCGCTCCACGCGGCCGTGACCACCCAATCCGGGTTGTAGACGAAGGAGTCGATGCCGCCGAAATCTTCGATCGCCTCTGAGCGGGCATCGAAGACCCGCAGGGCGTAGCCGCCACCGTCCAATTTGATGACGAATCCACTCACGGTCTCGCTGAACACGATCGCGCTCGGGTTCTGGTCATCCTTGCCGCGCACAACGGCCTCCCCGTCTACCAGCCGGCCATCCACGTGGATCCCGTCGGCAGCAACCGCGGCCACCTGCAGCCCCGACGCGCCGTCCTCCAGCGGTGCCCAGCGCCCCGGGACGCCCCAGATCGTCTGCCCCGAGTCGATCGCCTGCGTGTTGGTCAGCGCGAGGCTGCCCTGCGGTTGCACGACGGCCAGCTCCCGCCGTTCGTGAAAGTGGGCGTACTGCTGCTCGGGAGTCTTGGGGGCAGGGTCTGTGGTCGTCGCGGCGTCGGTCATGTGATCCATCCTGTTCTAGGTCACCGAGGTCAACGATGCTCGACACGAAGACATTCCTGTGGCGTGCGCAGGTGTCGCTCAGACAGCACCTCTGCGAACTCCCTAGAATGCCCAGGATGCCATCGACCCCGAAGTCCGCTCCTCCCGCGGAGCAGACGCCCGCCCAAGCCCTCACCAACAAGCAGCGCCGCAAGCTCTCAAAGAAGGAGCAGGCGGCGTACTCGGTCGAGATGGTCGAGGTGCGACGCAGGGAGCAGCGAGCCCGCCGCATCCGCCGCCGGGTCACGGCGACGATCGCGATCGTGGCCGCGGTCGCTGTCGTCGCGACCGGCACCTACTTCATCGTCTGGGGCACGGTGCGGGCGGGCGAGGTCGGCCCCGCGAACATGCTCAGCGACGGGATGCTGCTGACCGGATCCACGGACTCAAGCACCGGCAAGGCGACTCTGACCCCGATCGCGACCGACGCCCTTCAGGGGGATGCCAAGCCGGTAGCGACGAATCTCACCACCTACAAGAAGACCGCCAACCTCGCGCTCTACCTCGACTATGCAGCGCCGAAGACGGCCAAGTTCTGGGCAGCGAATGGCTCGCAGATCGAGCAGTGGCTCGCCGCCGGATACGTCACTCTCGAGATTCACCCGGTGTCGACGTCTACAACGGCCAAGAACGACTTCTCGAAGCGGGCGGCCAACGCCCTTGCTTGCGTGGCCAGCACGTCAGCCAACACCTTCCTCGCGGTGAGCGATGCCCTGTTGACCGGCGCGTCGACGACCAAAGAGACGTCGATGTCGACCACTGACCTTCAGGCGCTCGTCACGAAGGCGGGTGTGACTGATCCCGCGGTGGCCGGCTGCATCAGCGGTGACAAGTACGCAAGCTGGGTCACCGCGGCCACGCAGCGCGCCACGCACGGCGGTCTGCTCAATGTCGACAAGAAGTCGCTGGCGAGCACTCCTCTCGTGGTGGTCGACAAGAAGAGCTACTCGGGCAAGCTGACAGACAACGCCGCGCTGACAACGTTCATCAGTACGACCTACGAGGCGTCGCAGGGTGGCAGTTCGACGGCGTCACCGTCGCCGACGCCGACGCCGACTCCGTAGCTACTGCTTCGGATCCTCGTCGCCGACCTCGGCGGCGCGCTGCCCGGGGGGCAGGTTCGACAGGTCGGGCGCGATGACCTCTGCCTGGAATCCGGAGTCCGGTAGCCCGAGCGCCGGTACTCGCGCACCCGTCCGCATCATGACCAGGTCCGAGCCGCGCACCAGCGTCTTGCCGCGGAAGAAGTCCGGCTTGATGATCCACCAGATGGCCATCAGCACCACACCGATGAGGATGCCTCCGACGCCGAGCACGGCATCCGCCCCGATCCCGAAGATGGTGATGTTCTTGCCGTTCGAGTCGACCTCCCAGTCAGGAGCCGCATACGAGATCAGACCGTAAACGAAGGCCGCCGCGAGCATGAGGCCGCCCACCAGCGGGAAGATCCCCCGCATCACGATGTTGCGGAACGAGCCAAACATCGTCTTGCGATAGAACCACACGCACGCGAAGCCGGTGAGGCCGTAGTAGAACGCGATCATGAGGCCGATCGAGTCGATCAGGGCCGTGAGCAGGTCTTGGCTGATGAAGCTGATCACCAGGTAGAACAGGATCGACACCACGCCCATGGCAATGGTCGACCAGGTCGGCGTGAGGTACTTCGGGTGGATGCGCGCGAACTTCGCGGGAAGCGCCTTGTAGACCGCCATGGAGAGGGTCGTGCGCGCCGTCGGCAGGATCGTCGTCTGAGTGGATGCCGCCGCCGAGGTCAGGATCGAGATCGTCAGCAGCGCAATCATCACCTTGCCGATGACGTCGTCACCGAACAGGGCGGGGCCGATCGAGAGGAAGACGTTGTCAGAGTTGTTGCCGTTCGCGAGGCCGATGCCCTTCTCGCCCACGCCCGCGAAGGCGATCGCGGCGGTCGAGACCAGCGAATAGGTGACGAGCAGCAGCACAGTGCTGATGATCGCGGCGCGGCCAGGGGTGCGCCCCGGGTCGGCGGTCTCCTCGTTGATGGCGACCGCGGTGTCCCATCCCCAGTAGATGAAGATCGCGGCCAGCAGCGCCGGGGCCAGGACGGCACCGAAGTTCAGGGTGAAGGGGTTGAACCAGTCGAGCTGCGGCATCAGCGATACCCCCGCCACCCCGTTGCCCGAGTACACGCGCACGAGCGCCCAGATCGCGAAGATGATGAGAACGACGACCTCGATGCTCAGCAAGACCTGCTGGAGCCGAGCCGAGACTTCGATGCCGCGGTAGCAGATGTAGGTCATGATCGCGATCCACACCAGACCGGCGGCGAGCTCCCACCAGGGATTCGTCGAGGCATCGCCCGCGGCTTTCCAGCCGAAGTTGCCGAGCAGCCCGAAGGTGGTCTGGCCGGCGATCTGGGCCAGGTTGGCCATCACGATGACGTCGGCCACGATGATGCCCCACCCGCCCATCCAGCCCGCGATCGGCCCGAAAGCGCGTGACGCCCAGGTGAAGGTGGTGCCGCAGTCCGGCTCGGCCTTGTTGAGTTCCTGGTATGCGACCGCAATCAGGTACATGGGCACGAATGCCAGCAGGATGACGCCCGGCGCGTGCACGCCCGCGACGTTGCTGCCGACCCCGCTGATGACGATGAAACCGAGCGCCGCCGCCAGGCTGTAGGCCGGTGCCGTCGAGGCGACACCGACGACAACGCTCGACAGGAGACCCAGAGCGCCGGGTCGAAGACCCTTGCTGTCGACGTCGTTCGTTCGGGTGGGAGCGGGTGCGGTCATCGGCGCGTCCTCCTTGACGTGGGTCGCGCGGGGGCCGACCGGTGAGGAGACAGTACACCTGGAAAGAAATCCAGCGGAAGAGCTAACAGAATCACGCGTGATATCCGATTTTCGCAACGGAATCCGTCGCGCGGCGCGTGGGCGCCTGCGCGCCTGCCTATCGCTCGGGCGCTAGCCGGTCACGCCGAACCAGCACGAGGTCTGCACGGCCAACTGCGCTTCGCTCGGCCAGCCGGCGGTGGCGGGATTGCCCGAGATGGCCAGCGGGCCGAGCTCGAGCGCGCAGTTGCTCAGCGTCACCCGCATCGCGGGGACGGGGCCGGCCGGATCCTCGCCGTCGTATGACATCGCGAAACCGTAAATCGCGCTGAACCACCCTTCTCCGCCCGCCACCCCGGCCGGTGACGATGCCGGCGAGATCGCTTCCACCCCGGATGCCGTACCCGGCACCGCAAGCGCGCCCGGCGAGGCGCAGCCGAGGTTCGCCGTCGGCGCGAACTGCCCGCTCCAGGCCGCGACGTTGCCCAACGAGGCGGTGATGCCGACAGGCGAGAAAGAGGTCCACGGCGTCGAGCCCGCACGCACGGCAGTCACAACGGTCGCGCGCACAGCTGTCGGCGACGGGTAGTTGCCAGGCCAGCCAGAACCCGGGCACTGCGCGGTGAGGAGGGCGGACTCTGCGGCCGACAGTGCAACGGGCGCGTAGACCGTCTCCGTCAGCTCGGCAACGGCGCCATCTGGCTCGGTCGCGGTGGCGGTGATCCGGAACAGCGCGTTGGCCGTCAGCGGAGTAGCGCTCGCCCCAGCTGTGGAACTCAGTGTGGGAGCCGGAGACAGGGCTGGCCCGGCTGACCCAACTGACCCGGTTGGCGGTGGCGTGGGATGCGGTGCCGAGCCTCCCCCGCATCCGGTGAGGAGTGCCATGGCCGCAATTACGATCGTGGCCGGCGCGAGACGACTGGTGCGGTTCATGAGTCCAGTTAGCCGCCAGGTCGTAACGCCGTCGTAACGGTGAGTCACAGCGCAGAGCCTCCGCGGAACGCCGCGACTGATGGCTCAGACATGTCAGCATTCTTGCCAGTTGAGTCGAGAATGCAATGTAGGGCGAGCAAGACTTGACAAATCGCCACCCAACGGACGGACTCCGACATGACCGAGGCGCCACCACGTCAATCCCCAGCTGATGACCCGTTCCCGAGTTTCCGCACTGAACTGGACACCGAGCACTACCACGCCGTCGGGAAAGGCTGGGCAGGCGGTGTGCAGCCTCAGTTCGGGATCGCACCCCGGATCCGGGTCGGCCGGTCACGATGGTTTAACTTGCTCTGGATGATCCCCATCGGGGTGGGCCTGTTCATCATCCTCATCGCGGTCGCGAAGGGCTTACGGGAGACGGGCGGGGTTCAGGCGTTCATCCGCCAGCACCCCGGGCTGCCGGAACTGCCGGCAGGAACGCCGGTCGGGTTCCCGGTGTGGTTGGAGTGGCAGCACTTCTTGAACCTGTTCTTCATGTTGTTCATCATCCGATCGGGCATCACCGTCCTCGCTGACCACCCACGCCTGTACTGGACCCGACATTCCACCCCCGGCAAGGAC
>JBDUDZ010000156.1:0-5758 GCA_040002635.1 Rhodoglobus sp. | reverse complement strand
AAGAGAACCCCGACCTGCAGACCGAGGAGTTCGCCACCGAGATCAAGCAGATGATTTTGGATGCCGTGGAGATGGAAGAGGAATACAACCAAGACCTGCTCCCGGGCGGCATCCTCGGCCTCAACGCCACCTACATCAACCAGTACGTGAAGTACCTGGCCGACCGCCGGCTCGAGGAGCTCGGGTTCGAGGCGCACTACAACGTGTCGAACCCGGCGAAGTGGATGGCCGCAGCAAACGACACCCTCCAGCTCGTGAACTTCTTCGAGTCGACGAACACGTCGTACGAGTCGAACGCGTCGGCGACTGTCTCAGCGAAGACGGAGTGACATTCGCGATCGAAGTCGTCGACTGGTCAGACCCCCGGGCATTAGCCCTGCGCGACGCGATGAACGCCGAGACCGGCGCGATGTACGCGGAGTTCACTGCCGCGCGGACGCCCGAAGAAGTCGCAGCCATCGATGCAGCGCTGACGGTCGATCCGTGGACAATCGTCTACACGGTCATCGCAACCGAGGATGGCGTGCCGCTGGGCCACTCGGCGCTGCGGCCCTTCGGCGAGAAGCTCGAGGTGAAGAAGGTGTTCACGACGGCCGAGGCCAGGGGCAAGGGCGTCGCGAAAGCCCTGCTCGCTGACCTGGAGCGCTACGCGCTTAAGCACGGCGTGACATCCCTAGTCCTGCAGACCGGACCGCTGCAGGTCGCCGCCATCGAGCTCTACCTAAAGCTCGGCTACGTGCCGATTCCGGTGTTCGGTGACTACGAAGTCATCGCCGGGGCGTTGTGCTACGAGAAACAATTAGCGCGCTGAGACGTAGCATCGAGGTATGAGCCACGCCATCGTCGCCCCCGAGTACGGGGATCCATCAGTTCTCGAGTTCGTCGAGGTGGAGGTGCCAGAACCGGGGCCGCACGAAGTGAAGATCGAGCTGCGTGCAATCGGCGTGAACCCCACCGACTACAAGCAACTGCGTGGCCCGGCGCGGGGCAACCCCACGTTCCCGCTGCGCGTCGGCAACGAGGCATCCGGCGTCGTCATCGCTGTCGGGGCAGATGCCGAGGGCCCCGCGGGACGGATCAGTGTCGGCGACGAGGTGATCGCCTTCCGCGCTGCCGGTTCGTACGCCGAGGAGATCGTAGTACCCGACTCCGCGGTGCTGCCCAAGCCCTCCGCCCTCGGCTGGGAGAAAGCTGCCGGCCTGCTGCTGGTGGCGACCACAGCCTTCCATCTGGTCGAGGCCACCGGCGTGAAGGAAGGCGACCGCGTCCTCATTCACGGCGCCTCCGGCTCAGTCGGGATGATCGCGACCCAGCTCGCTGTGCTGCGGGGAGCGCAGGTAGTCGGCACCGCCAGTGCGGCAAACCAGGAGCTGGTGCGCGAGCACGGCGCCGAGCCCGTCGTCTATGGCGAAGGCCTTGCAGATCGAGTCAGCGCACTCTTCCCCGAGGGCGTGGATGTCGCGCTAGACACGGTCGGAACCGACGAAGCGCTCGACACCTCTGTCGAACTCGTCGCCGACCGTGACCGGATCGCCTCCATCGCCGGGTTCGCGCGCGGGCCGGAGCTGGGCATCAAGTTGCTCGGCGGAGGGCCGGGAGCCGATCCGGGCAACGAAATCAGGCAGGGCGCTCGCGCCGAACTGATCCAGCTCGCCGCCGACGGAAAGCTCGACGTGCTGATCGGTGCGACGTTCCCCCTGTCGGAGGCGGCGGCTGCGCTCGAACTGGTGGCCTCCGGTCATCCCGGCGGCAAAGTCATCCTGCTGCCGTAGCGGTCAGGCCGGCTCGACCCCGAAGGCCCGCGCAAGCTTGTCGATCTTCTGCGCGCGGCCGAGGCGGGGCAGGTCGCTACCGTCGCGCACGACGCGACCGCGCGCCTCGAAGTCGGCGAGGAAGTCGCGGGCCCACGCCACGTCGGAGCGGGTGGGGCTAATGACTTCATTGATGATCGGCAGTTGTTCGACGTCGAGGCAGAGCTTTCCGGTCATGCCCAGAGCGACCGCGACGCCGCCCTGCTCGCGCAGCACGGGGTGGTTGCTGCCGACAGTCGGGCCGTCGATGGGGCCGGGCAGGTTGCCGACCCGGCTGGCGATCACCAGCCGAGAGCGCGGGTAGGCCATCGCCATGTCGTCGGCCGCCGTGCCGGTGTCGCGACGATAGTCGCCGCTGCCGAAGGCCAGGCGATACGCCCCGCGCGCGCGAGCGATGTTGGCCGCCTCCTCGATTCCCAGCGCCGATTCCACCAGGGCGATGACGGGAGTGTGGCCCTGCAGCCGGTCGAAGGTTTCGGTGACGTGAGCCGCGGCTTCGGCCTTGGCGAGCATGACCCCGGCAAGCCCGGGCAGCCCTACCAGCGCATCCACGTCATCCGACCAGAAGCGGCTCGTGCGGTCGTTGATGCGCACCCAGCCCGTTCCGCCGCCGCTGAGCCAGGCGACGACATCGGCACGAGCTTTGCCTTTTGCGCCAGGGTCGACGGCATCCTCGACGTCAAGGATGATCTGGTCGGCGCGCGAAGCTTCCGCCGTGTCGAAGCTCTCGGGGCGGTTCGCGTTCACGAGCAGCCAGGATCGCGAGATCTCGGCGGAGATGCTGCGTGCTGCGTGCGCCATCGGGAACCTTTCGGGAGTGTGCTGGGCCTCTACAGGCTAGCCTGCGAGCACCTTCGTGATGCGCTGCAGGCTTACCGGTTCGGCGGTCGGCAGTTGTTGTGCGAACAGGCTGAGCCTGAGTTCTTCGAGCATCCAGCGCGCCTTGACCAGCCGCGGCTCGGCGCCGGGTGGCAGGGGAAGGTCGCCGCCCGCTGACCGGTAGCGTTCGGTGGCCAGCTGCACCTCAGACATCCAGACCCGGTCGCGGGCCGGATTCTCGGCCAGCTTGCCGATGCGGTGAACGAGCCCGTCGAGATAGACCGGGATGCGTCGCAGCCGCTCGAGCCCGGTGGCGGCGACGAAGCCGGGGTAGACCAGGTCGGCGAGCTGCTCCCGCGCGTCGCCGAGCGGACCGAGCAGTGAGAGGTTGGTAGCGGCCTTGATTGCCTTGTCGGCATCCCGCGACTTAGCCACGATGCGGGAGACCAGCGCGACAGTCTGGAACAGCGACTCGACGATGCCGGCCGACACGTCATCCCGGGCCTTGTCGAATTCGGGGCGGCTCCAGATCTCGCGGTTGCCGAGAACTGCGTCGATGCAGGCGATCATGCAGTCTTCGAACAGGGCCGCGTTGTTCTTGTACGGGCTCTGCGCGAGCTGCAGCTTCTCCTGGGTGGTGAGGTGCTCCTGCACGTAGCCGGTGGGCGACGGGATTCCGAGCAGCAGCAACCGCCGCACCCCCAGCCGGTGGGCGGCGGCCTGGTCCTCCGCGGTGCTCATCAACCGGATGGCGACGCTCGCACCCTCATCCACCAGCGCGGGGTAGGCGCGAATGGAGTTGCCTCCGTGCTTGACGTCGCGGGCGCGGTCGAGGGAGTCGAAGTCCCAGCTGGTCAGGCCCGCCCGTTCTAGTGTGTCGCGAGGAGTTTCCACGACCTTTGCGATGCTCTCGCGGGCGGCGGGCTTGAGGCTCGCCTGCAGCGCGCTGAGCACCTTGCCGCTGGCGAGGATCTTCCCGCGCTCGTCTTGCACGGCGAACGTGACCCGCAGGTGGGCCGGGACCCGCTCGAGATCGAAGTCGTCTCTCGTCACGGGCGTGAACGTCTGCGCGGCGATCTCGCGAGCGAGGAACTCGGTGAGTTGCTCGGGTCGAGGTAGCCCAGACCGACGAAGCGCAGCTTCGTCGGCGCTGGCGTCGCGAGATTGCGATGCAATCTCCATGGCTCCAGCGCGCAGCAGCTTGCGCGCCCAGTCGGCGGCGGGCACCACGTTGCGGCGGATGTTCTTGGGCAGTGACTTGATGAGTGCAGTGACAAGTTCTTCGCGCAGTCCCGGCACCTGCCAATCGAAGCCTTCGCTGCGCAGGCCGGCGAGCAAAGGCAGCGGGATTGTTACTGTGACGCCATCGTCATCGGCTCCGGGCTCGAAACGGTAGGCGAGGGCGAGAGTCTGGTCGGCCTGCGCCCAGGTGCTCGGGAATGCGGTCTCGTCGAGCTCGGCGGCATCCTCTTCGACAAGGTTTTCTGCGGTCATCGTCAGCAGGTCGGGTGTCTCGACCCTCGCCTTCTTCCACCAGCCCTCGAAGTCGCGGGTGGAGGCGATCTGGGGCGGGATGCGGCGGTTGTAGAAGTCGAAGATCGCTTCGTCGTCGAACAGGATGTCGCGGCGCCGGGTGCGCTCCTCGAGTTCCGCAAGCTCGGCCCGCAGTTTCCGGTTAGCCCGGTCGAACGCCTGCTGCGAGTCCCACTCGCCCTCGACCAGCGCATGACGTATGAACAGCTCGCGCGCATACTGCGGGTCGATGCGGGAGAACTGCACTCGGCGCTTGACGATGATCGGAACGCCGTAGAGCGTCACCCGCTCCCAGGCGACGACCGAGCCCTGCTTCTTCTCCCAGTGCGGCTCGGAGTAGGTGCGCTTCGCGAGGTCGCCCGCGATCGGCTCCGCCCAGGCCGGGTCGATCGCCCCGTTCATCCGCGCAAACAGGCGACTGGTCTCGACGAGCTCCGCGCTCATGATCGCGGTCGGCTGCTTCTTCGCCAGGGCGGAGCCGGGGAAGATCACGAAGCGGGTGTTGCGGGCACCGACGTAGTCCTTCTTCGCCGCATCCTTGAGTCCGAGCTGGCTGAGCAGTCCGGACAAGAGAGAACGGTGGATCCCATCCGGGTTCGCGTGCGCGTCGCCGACCACCAGCCCGAGCGGCTTCGCCATCAGCGACAGCTGCCGGAACACGTCCTGCCATTCGCGGACGCGCAGGTAATTGAGGTACTCCGATTTCACGAGCCGGCGGAACGCGTTGCCCGACAGTTCCTTCTGCTTCTCCTCGAGGTAGTTCCAGAGGTTCAGCAGGGTGAGGAAGTCGCTCGTTGGGTCGACGAACCGGGCGTGCTGCTGGTCGGCCTGCGCGCGACGTTCGAGCGGACGCTCACGCGGATCCTGGATGCTCAGGCCCGCGACGATCGCCATCACCTCGCGCGTGGTGCCGTGCTGCTTCGACTCCACGACCATGCGGGCAAGCCGCGGGTCGATCGGCAGCTGCGAGAGCTGCTTGCCGATGCGCGTGATCGTCGGTTGAGTAGCCGCTTGCGGCGTACCGTAACCCTTGGGTTGAGTAGCCGCTTGCGGCGTATCGAAACCGGATTCGCTGGTCTCGATACGGTCGCCGCGCGACCTACTCGACCGGCGGGTTTCCACTGCGCCCAGCTCGCGCAGCAGGTCGAGCCCGTCCTTCACACCGCGGGAATCCGGCGGCTGCAGGAAGGGGAAGTTCTCGATGTCGCCGAGGCCCAGCGAAATCATCTGCAGGATGACCGCTGCCAGGTTGGTGCGCAAAATCTCCGGTTCGGTGAACTCGGGCCGCTTGGCGAAGTCCTCCTCCGAGTACAGCCGGATCGCGATGCCGTCGCTCGTGCGCCCCGACCGGCCACTGCGCTGGTTGGCGGATGCTTGGCTGATCGCCTCGATCGGCAGCCGCTGGATCTTCGAGCGCACGCTGTAGCGGCTGATGCGAGCCGTGCCCGCGTCGATGACGTACCGGATGCCCGGCACCGTCAACGAGGTCTCCGCGACGTTCGTGGCGAGCACGATCCTGCGCCGGGTTCCCGCCACCTGCGAGGGCTGGAAGACGCGGTGCTGGTCGGCCGCGCTGAGGCGACCGTAGAGGGGCA